>CAYXXQ010000014.1:0-22601 GCA_964469075.1 uncultured Rhodobacter sp. | reverse complement strand
TGATCGGGCCGATCTTCTTTGAATTCATCCAACGCAAAGGCGATGACGGCTTTGGTGAGGGAAATTTCAAGGCGCTTTTTGAATCGATTGAGCGTGACCAGATCGAACGTGGTGTGATCAAAGCGGCTGAATGATGTCGCTTGGCTGGACCGATTTTCCCAACGCGCCTGCCCTGGGCGCGTCGTTGTGTCAGGCGGTCGATCTGCCTGAAACCGGGGTGCTGTCACTTCAGTTGGACGGCTACCCGGTGCTTTTGCTGCGGCTTGGCGGCGCCCTGCGCGCCTATGTCAACGCCTGCCCGCATCAGTTTCTGCCGCTGGACCACCACGGCGACAACTTGCTGAGTGCGGACGGCAAGCACCTGCTTTGCACCAATCACGCGGCGGTTTTTCGCGCTGATGATGGCATCGGAACCGAAGGCGAGGGGTTAAATTGCGTCCTAAGCCCCATTCCGGTGGTCGAGGTTGCGGGCCAGATCGTGATCGGCGATTGATTTCAGCCCCGGCCTGCGGCAAGCCTTGCCTTTGGACGGACGGCTGACAGAGGGGCGGGCATGGCGCTGCTGATAGATACGCGATCAACAGACTGGATGGGCGACGCGGAATTGCGCGATCTGCTGGCGCCTTTGCTGCCGGGCGTAACCGTTCACTGCGGCCCGGCCATGCGGCCGATGCCGGATGTGGTGATGCTGGCAACCATCGGGATGAAACCCGGCATGGTCGATCATCTGCCCAACTTGCGGCTGGTGCAAAAGCTGGGGGCGGGGGTGGAAACCATGCTGTCCGATCCTGCTTTGCCGCCGCATATCCGCATTGCACGGCTGGAACCAACGGTTCAGGCGGCGGAGATGGCGGAATATGCGTTGGCCTATGCACTTCTGCACATGCGCAAAATTCAGGGTTATCTGACTGATCAGGCGGGTGCGGTTTGGGCCCCGAAACCGCCCCGGCGGGCGGCTGAAACGCGGGTATCGGTTTTGGGGCTTGGCCATATCGGTGCCTGCACGGCGCGGCTGTTTCGACAAAACGGCTTTCAGGTTTCGGGCTGGAGCCGGACGCAGAAGTCCCTGGGTGGGATTGCCTGCCATGCGGGGGTGGACGGTTTGCGCGCGGCCCTGACATCGGCCGATGTGGTGGTGGCGGTGCTGCCGTCCACGCCGGACACGCGCGGGTTTGTCGACGCGCCTATGATCGCTAACATGAAACCCGGTACGTTGCTGATCAATATGGGGCGCGGTGATCTGGTGGTGGAACGGGATCTGCTGGCGGCCCTTGATACCGGCCAACTGGGCGGCGCGGTGCTGGATGTGTTCACGCATGAACCCTTGCCCGCAAAACATCCGTACTGGACGCAAAAGGGGCTGATCGTGACCCCGCATGTTTCAGGTTGGAGCGTTGATGACGGCTTGCCGGATATCGCCAAAAACTACCATCGTCTACTGGCGGGCAACCCCCTGCTGCGCGAGGTTGATCGCAAAGCCGGGTATTGACGCGCAACGCAACACGCCGGTCACCCGCCGGCGGCGGTGATGTCCAGCTTTGCCGCCATACGGGTCAGCGATTGGCGGATGTGATCGGCAAACGCGGTCCCAACCGGGCTAAGGCGCTGGGATTTTCGCTGGACCAAACCGACCTGTCGTACCGCGCCTCTGATTTCGATATCCCGCGCAACCACCCCTGTCGGCAGGGTCAGGGTTGCCAGCGCCGGCAACAGGGTGATCCCCATGCCCGCCCGTACCAGCGCCAGTAACGAACTGACATTGCGCACCGTCATGGTGGCGCGGAAATACTGGTCGCGCAGCTCGGGCAGTTCGATGGCGTCGGATGCTTCGTTGCGGATGAATGTCTGATCGGTCAGATCGCGCCAGACCAAAGGCCGCGCGATGCTGCCAAGGCTTACATCCGGGCCAAAGACGACGCGAAAGCGATCGCTGAACAAGGGCGCGAATGCCAGGCGCGCCGCCTGCTGGGGTGGGCCTGCGATGCCAAGCTCGGCCATGCCATTGTCGATCATGCTAGCAACGCTGCGGCTGTCGGCATCCAGCAATTCAACCTCCAGCTTTGGGCGGCTGGCGATGAACTCAGGTAGGATCATCGGGATCACGGTGGTGGCGACCGATGGCACGGCGGCGATAGACAATCGGCCGATCTGGTTGTCCGCAAAGGCTCGGATCGCGGCCAGCAAGGCGTCAAATCCGTTGATCTGCGCTTCGGCCGTTTCAAGGGTATAGCGGCCAAGCGCGGTCAGGGCGTTTTTGCGGTCGGTTTCAAACAACGCACCTCCGATCGCGGTTTCCAGCTGTTTCAGGGTCATCGACACGGCAGAGGGGGTGCGGCCAAGAATTGCGGCAGCATCGGCAATATTGCCGGCATTGGCGACGGTTGTGAAGGTGCGTAGGGCTTCCAGTTTCAACATGTGGATAGGATTTCAGAAAAACTGAAATAAGCAACAAGAATTCCCGTTTGATTTGGTGCAGTTTTTGCCGCAGGCTGGCCGCAACCGGGGTTGGCCTGCTACCGCTGCTTGCCCGAAAAACGACGGAGCCGCCATGAAAACGCCGCTGATTGATAATCTGCAATATGCCAACTGGTCGGAAAAGATCTTTCGCCAGATGCGCGCGGGCGGGGTGGATGCGGTGCATGTGACCATCGCGTATCACGAAAATTTCCGC
This sequence comes from uncultured Rhodobacter sp., assembly GCA_964469075.1. Lineage (GTDB taxonomy): Bacteria > Pseudomonadota > Alphaproteobacteria > Rhodobacterales > Rhodobacteraceae > UBA5972. The sequence continues at coordinate 19,930 of CAYXXQ010000014.1, read as the reverse complement.
GAAACCGTGCTGAATGTCGAGGCGTTCAACCGCTGGTTTGAACGCTTTCCCGATGTGATCTTTCACGGCACGTCCGCTGCCGATATCAGGCTGGCGCAGGAAACCGGGCGCACCGCAATATTCTTTGGCTTTCAGAACCCCTCGCCGATTGAAGACGATATCGGGCTGGTCGAAATCTGGCACAAACTTGGTGCGCGGTTCATGCAGCTGACCTATAACAACCAGTCCCTGCTGGCGACGGGCTGTTATGAGGCGAACGATTGCGGCATCACCAGGATGGGCCGCGAGGTGGTGGCCGAAATGAACCGCGTCGGCATGGTCGTGGACATGAGCCATTCCGGCGAACGCTCCACGCTTGAGGCGATTGAGATATCGCGTCGACCGATTGCGATCACCCATGCCAACCCGGCGTTCTGGCACAAGGCTTTGCGCAACAAATCGGATGCCGTTCTGAAGGCCTTGGGCGACAGCGGCGGCATGCTGGGGTTTTCGCTTTATCCGCATCATCTGAAGGATGGCAGCAATTGCACCGCCGACAGTTTCGCGACGGCGATTGCCCGCACCGCTGATCTGATGGGCGCAAGCCAGTTGGGGATCGGCAGCGATCTGTGTCAGGATCAGCCCGACAGCGTGGTCGAATGGATGCGCAACGGACGCTGGACGAAAACGCTGGACTACGGCGAAGGCTCGGCCAGTGCGGCAGGGTTTCCGCCGCAGCCCGCGTGGTTCAGGGACAATCGCGATTTTGGCAATATCCGCGCGGCACTGGGCAAGGTCGGCTTTTCAAGCGACGAGGTGGACGGCATCATGGGCGGCAACTGGCTGCGGTTTTATGAGGCATCGTTTGGGCCGGAGGGCGCGGCATGAGCGCCGGGCAGCCCCCTATGGTTGCCTTGCGCCGCCCCGATCAGGTGATGCGGCTGTCGCGGATGGGCGCGGCTTTTCCGCATCGCCTCAGTTTCATGCGCACGCTGTTGCGCCTGTTGCAGGCGGAAAGGGCCGAGGTCATGCGCCCGATCTGGCAGATCGACGATCAAGGCTATGGCCGCGCGGTTTATTCCGTCACCTTGGGAGGCGATACCTACAGCCTGGTCGCCTTTGCCACGCCGCTGGCGGCGGAAAACCGCAGCGACCGGGTGATTGCCGAAGCATGGGACGCCAGCTTCGCGCTGTTTGACGGGGTGCCAGACGTGGCTGATCTTGACCGGCTTGAAGCGAACGTGCCGCTGCAAGAGGCTGGGCGATACTCCCTTCGTGAACTGTCGCTGTCGCGCGCCAATAAATCAGTGCGGTTTTTTGAACATGTCGTGGATCGGCTGGCAAACGGACAGCAGCCGGATGCGGCGATGCTGGCCTCGGTTGGGTATCTGATGCGCACGACGGCGGTTTATGGCAATGGCAAACTCGGCTTTGCCGATCGTGGACGGATCGAAAAGCGCCCGGCAATGCGGCAGAGTTTTCATGTCGAAATGCTGAACGTCTGGCTGATCCGGGGCTTTACCCATGATCTGGCGGAGCATGTGGCGCAAGCCCGCAATCCGGCAAGGTTTGTGCCTTTGTCGCGCAGCAGCAAGCGCGCACTTGGCATCGGCAATTCGACCGGGCTGGGGATGGCGCCGTTTCTGGTAAACCACCCGGATCTGTTGAACACCTGGATTACGGTGCGTGAAACCGCGCTGGCGCGGGTCAGGGCGGTGAGGCGGGCTTCGGCTGAGGTTATCGAGCGGCTGGATCAACTTCTGGATCGGGTGGCGCGGCATCTGGACCAGTGGGTGATTGAAGATGCCCGGCAGATGGGCCGAGTGAAGGTTTTGCGCTCGGAATTGTCTATGGTGCGGGCGCGGCTTGATGCCGGGTTTCTGGCGGCAGACAATCCGTGGGATCGGTTGGTTGAAACCTCTGCTGACTGGTCGGAGGAATGTCAGGAATTGCTGGTCGCATTGCTGTTGGAACTATACGGCGATCTGGTTGACGATCTAGCTGGGCAGTTGGCCAGCGATACGGGTGCCTGCCTTGATCCGGCCCAGACGGTTACCGCGTTGAAAGCGCAGGTTGACGCCAGTTATGACTGGGCGCTGGCGATTGATTTTACCGACACAGGTCAGCAGCATTTCTTTTGGTACGCGTCCGAGGTCAAGCTGGAGCCGCGCTTAGGCAAGCGGTTTGAAGAAGACGGGGCCGACCGGGAATCACCCCTGGATATCGCGCGACAAGTCCGGGCGATGGCCGATGATTTAGCACGCGCGCCGGGTGATCAGATACTAGCAGAATTCCTGATGCGCCACCCGCAGCATCGGGCAGCGGCGCGGCGGGTGCAGGCGACAGCGCGGCATCCATACAGCGAAATTCGCGACAATCTTCTGGCGGCGGATTGCCTGCCGATTGATATGCTGCGCTACAAACTGGCGTGCTTTGGCGCCTCGAAATTCGATCCGAAATCCGATCTGTGGACCCGCATCACGATGTATCAGGGCGCGCCCTGTTTTGACGAGATCGCCGAACCGGATGCCGACGACTGGTGGTTGCCGGTGTTGGAGGACACGCCATGAAATTGTCCCTGAACGAGGTTGAAATGACCATGCGTAAAGCCGCACGCGGCACCGGGCTGGCGCTTGGCTTGGCCGAGGATCTGGGCCGCGCCGCCGCCTGGCTGGCGCGCGTTGGGCAAGATGGCACAGGGCTAGGACTGGCCGGGCTAGAAAGCACGCAAGTGGGCGGGCAGGGCCAAGTTTTCCCCGATGGGTTGGTGCAATTTGATGCGGCAAGGGTTGTCCGCGACTGCCCCTCGGCGCTGGATTTTTTGGTGGCCAGTGGTGACCCGGTTCATATGACGGATGTTGATGTGCCTGGCCTCGTGGCCGGATTGGCAGGCGTTGTCGCGACCGAGCATTATTTGCGGATCACACTGGCCTGTGCCGGACACGGCGATCTGATTGTTGAAGCAGGCGGCCTGATCGGGGTGTTGCCGATGGATCGGGTAGATATCGTGCTGACCTGTGAAGCGGCTGAAAAGGTGGAAACGCCGACCTCGCCAACCAAGGACATCACCGCACGCGCTGATGTCTGGGAGCGGCTGTCAGCGCTGGCTTTCAAAACCTATGTCCCGGAAAGCGAAGCCTCGCGGCTGGCGGGGGCCGGGGCCGGATTGCTGGACAACGATTAAGAAATTCGCCCTGATTGACGCAGATCATGGAGGGCGCAGGCCTGCCGGATAACAGTCTGGCAACCCATTCGCTAGCGAAAGACCATGATGCCAGATCCAATGGCCGCCCCAGCCTCTGAGCCGAAATTAGTGCGTGCCATCGGCCTGCCGTTGCTGGTGCTTTACGGGCTTGGCATCACCATCGGCGCCGGAATTTACGTGCTGATCGGCGAGGCTGCGGAACAGGCGGGCATGTTCGCGCCCTCGGCCTTTTTGTTCGCGGCGTTCGTGATGGCCTTCAGCGCGCTTAGTTTTGCGGAATTCACCGGCCGCATTCCCCAGGCTGCCGGGGAAGCGGTGTTTGTCGAAGCCGGGTTTCACTGGAACTGGCTGACCCTTGTGACCGGATTGCTGATCGTGTTTTCAGCCACCATCGCCGGGGCTGCAATCGCGCTTGGCTGTGCGGGCTATGTCGCGGTGCTGCTGCCTTTCCCGGAGCCTGTGATTGTGACCGTGATCGTGCTGACAATGGGGGCGATTGCTGCCAAAGGCGTGCGCGAATCCGTAGTTTTTGCCGGGGTTCTGACGGTGATTGAAATCATCGGTCTGCTGGCCATTGTGGGGGCTGGTTTCTTGCAAGACCCGGCCATTTTGACGGATATTCCTGCCTCAATCCCGGGCCTTTCCGATGGTGCGGCGATGTCCGGGATCTTGTCCGCCAGCCTGATCGCGTTTTTCGCCTTTATCGGGTTTGACGATGTTGTTAACCTGGTTGAGGAAACCAAAAACCCCAAGAAAATCATGCCCTGGGCGATTGTGATTTCGCTGATCGCGGTCACATTGATCTATTTTCTGGTGGTCTATGTCGCCGTTCGTGCCGTGCCGGTGGACGAGCTCTCGCAATCCGATGCGCCGATTGGATTGCTGTTTGAGCGCCTGACCGGCATGTCGCCCCTGGGCATCACGCTGATCGCCATCGTCGCGACAATGAACGGCGTGGTGATTGAGATTATCATGGCCGCAAGGGTCGTCTATGGGCTGGGCCGCAAGGGGCGATTGCCGCATTGGGTGTCACAGGTCAACGCGCGGACCCGGACGCCCTTGATCGCGACCTATATCATCACTTTGGGTATGCTTCTGGCCGCTCTTTTCGTGCCGTTGAATGATCTGGTTTCCTGGACCTCGCAGATCATCCTGTTCGTGTTTGCCCTGGTCAATCTGGCGCTGGTGATCGTCAAAATCCGCAAAGACGCAGCCCCTGAAGGGATTTTCACCGTACCGATCCTCATTCCTGTAATCGGTTTGGTGACCTGCCTGTTCCTGCTGATCGGGCCTTATGTCTTCGTCTGAGGGGGCGGTGTTTTTGGCAGCGGATGCAAGGTGGAAAGCGGCACGGATTTATTGTCAAACTGCACGATCCGGCAATGTTGGCGGCCAAGCGCGCGGGGGTGATCGACGCCGCAGGAATGGGCGATTAGGTTGACGTCATAGCGCATTTTTTCCACGAAGTTTTTCACCCGCACTGATTTCACCTGCGGGTCGAGGCCATGTTGCAGATGCGGGTCGTGGGTGGTGATGCCGGTCGGGCAGATGTTGCGATTGCATTTCAAGGCCTGAATGCAGCCGAGCGCAAACATGAACCCGCGCGCCGAGGTGACAAAATCCGCCCCGGCGCAATAGGCCCAGGCGACATCCACCGGCGAAATCAGCTTGCCTGCGGCCATCACCTTGATCCGGTCGCGCAATCCGTGGCGGATGAAAGTGTCAACGACCAAAGGCAGGGATTCGCGCAAGGTCAGGCCGACGTTGTCCATCAGGGGCATCGGGGCAGCGCCTGTACCGCCGTCGCCGCCATCAATGGCGATGAAATCAGGGGCCGCCTCAATCCCGCGCTTGTTGATTTCTGCGCAAAGATCATCCAGCCAGTCACTGTCCCCGACCACGGCCTTGAAGCCCACAGGTTTGCCCGAGATGTCGCGCAGATAGCCAATGTAGTCCAGCAATTCGCCTGCATTGCTGACTTCCGGGTGACGGTTGGGCGAGATCGAATCCTGCCCCGCAGGAATACCGCGAATTTCGGCAATTTCCGGGGTGACTTTGGCACCGGGCAGGATGCCGCCTTTGCCGGGTTTGGCGCCCTGGGACAGTTTCAGCTCGATCATCTTGACCTGATCAAGGACTGCGATTTCGCGCAAGCGGGCCTCGTCCAAATGGCCGCTGGCATTGCGCACGCCATATTTGGCGGTGCCGATCTGCAAAACGATGTCACAGCCGCCTTCCAGATGGTATGGCGACAGGCCGCCCTCGCCGGTGTTCAGCCAGCAATTGGCCATTTTCGCACCAGCTGACAAGGCCTGCACTGCCGGGCGGGAAATGGCGCCAAAGCTCATCCCTGAGACGTTGATGATCGACGACGCGGTGTAGGGCTGGCGCGCATAAGGACCGATGGTCAGCGCAGGCGGCGCAATAGTAGAGGCATCAAGAGTTGGGAAGGCGCAGTTGCTGAAAATCACCGTGCCGGGGATGTTTAACGGCCGGGTGGAGCCGAAAGCCGTGGTATTATCGCGCCCTTCGGAGGACAGCGTGATCCAGTGACGCTCCGCCCGGTTAAAGGGCATTTCTTCGCGGTCCATCGCAAAGAAGTAGTGGCGAAAAAACTCGCCCAATGTTTTGAACAGAGTGCGAAACCGCCCAACCACCGGATAATTCCGTCGGACCGCATCACGGCTTTGGCGCGAGTCGATGATGTAAAAAGCGATCAGCATCAAGGTGAAGATGCCAAGCACGATGATGAACACGACCGAAAGCAGATCGGCCAGCGAATAGAGGGCGTTGTCGATGAATTCCATGCCCGTACTGTTTCAGGTTGATCGGTAAAATCAAGGGGCGAAGGCGCTGGCAGCGGTGCAATTTCGCCAAAACCAGAAAACCCGGCCAGTTGCGGCCGGGTTGTGGGTTGCTTGCGTTGGTGCGGCTATTTCAGCCGGGTCACTTTGGTCAAGCTCATGATTGCCTTTTCAAAGAACGGTTCGGACTGACCTTTGCGTACTTTGCGCAGGAAATATTTCTCAAATCCGACCTTTGCCCAATGCACCCAGCGGCCTTCGGCGGCCCAGTTCATGTTGCGTGGCGGGTTTTGCGGTTGCGCCAGGAAGGCGACGCCCTTGTCGCCGAAATCGGCCAGGCAGAAGGCGTTCCAGGTGCCTTCGGCGGTGGGTTCTTTGCCGCGCAACTCGTTGCCGATATTATGGGCTGTAGCTGCGACCATGCTTTCGATCATGTAGCCGGTTTTGGGGACGCCAACGGCAACCGGTGTTGCTTCCAGCGGGGCGATGGCGATGCAGACGCCGACCGAATAGATGTTGGTGTATTTCGGGTTGCGTTGGTGGTCGTCGACGATGATGAACCCGCGCGGATTGACCAGACCTTCGATGCCGCGCACGGCAGGGATGCCCCGGAAAGCGGGCAGCATCATCGAGTATTTGAAATCAAGTGCGTGTTCTTTGGCAACTTCGCCACCCTCGGCGATTTCGCTGACATGCATCTTGCCAGCCTCGACCTTGTCAACGCGGGCATTGGTGATCCATTTGATGTGGCGGTTGCGCATTTCGCTTTCCAAAATGCCCTTGGTATCGCCGACGCCGCCCAGACCCAGATGGCCCACATAAGGTTCTGCGGTCACGAAGGTCATCGGCACTTTATCGCGGATTTTGCGCTTCTTAAGCTCGGTATCCATGATCATCGCGAATTCATAGGCAGGGCCGTAGCAGGACGCCCCTTGCACAGCACCAACCACGATCGGGCCGGGGTTTTTGCAGAACTCTTCCCACGCGGTGAAAGCTGCGGTCGCGTGATCAATCGTGCACACGCTTTCGGTGAAACCACCGTTCGGACCAAGGCCTTCGATTTCGTCAAAAGCCAGCTCCGGTCCGGTGGCGATGATCAAAAAGTCATAAGCAACCTCGCGCCCGCTTTCGAGCACGACCTTGCTTTCTTCCGGCACCAGCTTGGCGGCACCTTCGGCGATGAAATCAATGCCCTGTTTTTTCAGAACCGGGGCAAGATCAACCGTGATGTCCTGCTTGCTGCGCCAGCCCACGGCAGCCCAGGGATTTGACGGTGTAAACTGAAAATAGGGATTGTTTGAAATGACGGTGATGCGGTCTTCCTTGCGCATTTCCGCCTTCATATCATAGGCCATCGGCAATCCGCCGATCCCGGCGCCCAAAATTACGATTTCGGCCATCTTACCCTCCACTATATCGCAGATTGATTCTGCGGGTTCCGCCGTGAAATATGCGGAAATACGAATATTACTCGCCATGAGGCGAATAGGCACAGTCACATTCTGTCGAATTTGCCAGGGTCAGGCCTTGATGCAGGTCAATTTCAAGCCGGCTTAAACGCGCAGCGGCAATTGCAGGATTTCCCGGGCTTCCTGCCAGGTGGCAACCGGGCGTTCATGCGTGTGACAAATCTCGACCGTTCGGGCGACCAGGGCGGCGTTTGAGGGCGCCAGCCGGGTCTTATCAAGCCTGATATTATCTTCAAGCCCGGTGCGGGTATGCCCGCCAGCGGCGATGGACCAGTCATTAACCAAGGCCTGCCCGGCCCCGACGCCAGCACCGCACCAAGTCGCATCCGGGGCGATGCGCTTGACGGTTTCGACATAAAAATCAAACACCTGGCGATCAACCGGCATTGCGTTTTTCACGCCCAGCACAAACTGGATATGCAAGGGCGATGCCAACCGTCCGTCCTTCGTCATCTTCACGGCCTGAAAAATTTGCGACAGATCAAAGGCTTCGATCTCGGGCTTGACGCGGTAGTGCAGCATTTCGCTGGCCAGCCAGTCCACCAGATCCGGCGGGTTTTCATAAACCCGGGTCGGAAAGTTGTTTGACCCGACCGAAAGCGAGGCCATTTCAGGGCTGAGTGGCAGCATGCCGCCCCGTTCTGCCCCAGCACCCGATCGTCCGCCGGTCGACAATTGCACGATCATCCCTGGGCAATGCTTGTTGAGGCCATCCATTAAAGCCTGAAACTTGTCGGGGTCCGATGTTGGGGTCTGATCATCGTTGCGAACATGGCAATGCGCGATGCTGGCGCCGGCCTCAAACGCGGCCTGCGTGCTTTCGATCTGTTCGGAAATGGTGATCGGCACGGCCGGATTATCTTCCTTGCGCGGGACAGAGCCGGTGATGGCAACACAGATGATACAAGGGGTTTGCGGCATATCAGATCACTCGTTCTTCTTGTGGGCGCGGTCAATCAGGGCTTTAACCGAGGGCCCAAGTTCTTTGACAATCACAGCTACGCCCTCGGCATTTGGATGGATTGCATCGGCTTGCATCAGGGATTGCAGAACCTCGGGCCAAGCGCGGCCTTGGGTCAGTGCAGCGATATAGCCGGGAAACAGCAATGTGCCGTAGGTTTCGGCCAGATCAGGATAGATCGCGTCAAATTCCGCCTGGTAATCGGCTCCGTAATTGGCCGGTGCCTGCATGCCGACCAACAGGATCGGCAGTCCTTTGTCGCTTGCGGTTTTTAAGATGCCGTCAAGATTGGCGCGACTGGACGCAGGCGGGATGCCGCGCAGCAGATCATTGCCGCCAAGGGCCACGATCAGCGCGTCAATATCCGGCGTTAAAGTCCAGTTCACCCGTGCCAGACCGCCAGCGGTCGTGTCGCCGGACACACCGGCATTGATGATCGTAACCTCGGCCCCGCGCCCGGACAGATAACGTTGCAACTGCGGCACAAGGCCGTCTTCGGCAGGAAGGCCATAGCCCTGGGTCAGGCTGTCGCCAAGGGCTGCGATGGTGATCGGATCGGCCTGAACCGGACTTACGACAAATTGCAGCGAAAGAACCAGCGCCAGCAACTTGCCAATCAGGCGATGGTGCCCATATTGGTCTGGCACCTGAAGGAGAATGGTCAACATGGCGGATGCGATCCTGTCGCTTAAAGATGTTAGTCTGACATTGGATGGCAATGCCGGTCCCGTAGATATCCTGAAGGGAATTTCCCTGGATGTCGAGACGGGTGAAACCCTGGGCCTTGTCGGGCCGTCTGGGTCTGGAAAATCCTCACTTCTGATGCTGCTCGGTGGGCTTGAACGGGTGACTTCCGGTCGGATCACGGCCCTTGGCCATGATTTAAGCGCGATGAACGAGGATGCGCTGGCGCGGTTTCGCCGCGACCATATGGGCGTGGTGTTTCAGTCGTTCCACCTGATCCCGACGATGACCGCGCTTGAAAATGTCGCAACACCGCTGGAACTTGCCGGCAAGCCCGATGCTTTCGCGCGGGCCGAAGAAGAACTGCGCAATGTCGGGCTGGGTGCAAGGCTGGACCACTACCCGTCGCAGCTGTCAGGCGGGGAACAGCAGCGCGTGGCGCTGGCCCGCGCAGCCGCCCCGCGCCCGGCGATTTTGCTGGCGGATGAACCCACCGGCAATCTGGATGCCACCACCGGCGAAGCCATTGTCGAGCTGCTATTTGACTTAAGTAGGCGCTACGGCGCGACCCTGGTTTTGGTGACGCATGCGCCCGATCTGGCGGCGCGTTGTGATCGGGTGATCCGCCTGACAGACGGGCGGATCGGCAGCGTCAGTGACGCAAGGGCCGCCGAATGAAGCTGCCTGTCGCTGCCCGAATAGCCCGGCGCGAACTGCGTGGTGGCTTGCGCAATTTCCGGATATTCCTGGCCTGCCTGACCCTTGGCATTGCCGCGATTGCGGCTGTCGGATCGGTCCGGTCCAGCATTGAGCTTGGGCTTCAGCAGGAAGGTGCCGTGATCCTTGGCGGCGATGCCGAGTTGAAGTTTACCTATCGCTTCGCCTCCGAGGCTGAGCTTGATTGGATGGCCAACAACGCAGAAAAGGTTTCCGGCATCGTTGATTTTCGGTCAATGGCCGTAGCAGAAATCAACGGCCAGACCGAACGCGGTTTGACCCAGGTAAAAGCGGTCGATGACACCTATCCGATTTATGGCAGTGTCCTTTTATCGCCTGATATTCCGTTGGCCGAGGCATTGGCGCGGATTGACGATGTGCCAGGCGCTGTGATGGAGCAATTGCTGGTTGATCGCATGGGCCTTACGGTCGGTGAAACCTTCAATCTTGGCCGCCAGCAGTTTCGACTGGCCGCGGTTTTGCTGCGCGAACCTGATTCTGCTGCGCAGGGCTTTGGTCTGGGGCCGCATACAATTTTGCGCACTGATGATTTGGCGGCCTCGGGCCTGATCGGCCCCGGCACTTTGTTTGAAACCCAGTACCGGCTGCAAATTCCGCCGAATGCGGATCTGGTCGCCCTGAAGGCTGAAGCCAACAAGCTGTTTCGCGATACCGGATTGCGCTGGCGAGACCGGCGCAGCGGCGCGCCAGGGATTGAGACATTCGTTGAAAGGATCGGCTCGTTCCTGGTGCTGGTCGGTCTGGCGGGGCTGGCGGTTGGCGGGATCGGTGTGTCCTCTGCCGTGCGCACCTACCTCGAAAGCAAGACCCATGTAATTGCCACGCTGAAAACCCTGGGGGCCGGCCGGCGAGTAATTTTCTGGGTCTATTTCCTGCAAATCGCGGCCCTGTCGCTGGTGGGGATCACGCTGGGCCTGCTGCTTGGGGCGGCCTTACCTTATGTTTTTGCGCCGATCCTGTCAGCGCGCCTGCCCTTGCCGGTTGAGATCGGCATCCATCCGGCACCGCTGATCGAAGCGGCGCTTTATGGCGTTTTGACGGCCCTGATCTTTACCCTGTGGCCGGTGGGTCGCACCGAAGAAATCCGCCCTGCTGCCTTGTTCCGCGATGCCGGATCAGGCCGGTTCTGGCCATCGCCGCGTTATGTGCTGATCACTGCCGGGTTGGTCGTACTGCTGCTTTGGGTGGCGGTCAGCTATGCCTCGGTGCCAACGCTCGCGATCTGGAGTTTTGGGGGCATTCTGGCGGCGCTGGCGGTTTTGGTTCTGGCGGCGATTGTGATGAAGAAACTTGCCGCACGGCTGGCCGCGTTGCGCGTATTGCGGGGGCACACGGCCTTGCGGTTGGCATTTGGCGCGGTCGGCGGGCCGTCCAGCGAAGCGATGCCGGTGATCCTGTCGCTGGGGCTGGGCCTGTCGGTTCTGGCAGCGATTGGCCAAATAGACGCCAACCTGCGCGGCGCGATCTCCAATGAACTGCCCGAAATCGCGCCATCGTTCTTTTTCGTGGATATTCAGAACGATCAACTGCCGGGATTTCTGGACCGCACCAAGGGCGATGCCGCAGTTTCACGGGTTGATACCGCACCGATGCTGCGGGGGATCATCACCAAGATCAATGGCCGTCCGGCGCGCGAAGTCGCGGCCAATCACTGGGTGATTTCCGGTGACCGCGGCGTGACTTATTCTGCCGAAATGCCCAAGAATACCGTGCTGACGGAAGGGCAGTGGTGGCCACAGGATTACGCAGGCCCGCCTTTGATCAGTTTCGCTGAAGAAGAGGGCCGCGAACTTGGCCTGAAGCTGGGCGATGCGCTGACAATCAACATCCTTGGCCGGGACATTACCGCCGACATTGCCAGCTTTCGGGTGGTGGATTTTTCGACCGCTGGCATCGGCTTTGTCATCTCGATGAACCCGGCGGCTTTGGCCGGGGCGCCGCACACCCTTATCGCCACGGTTTACGCTGAAGAGGCTGCTGAGGCCGCAATCCTGCGCGATCTTGGCGATGCTTATCCCAACATCACCGCCATCAGGGTGCGCGATGCGATTGAGCGTATTTCCGAGGCTCTGCGCGGCCTTGCGGCAGCCACGTCCTACGGCGCGTTGGCGACGCTGATCACCGGTTTTGTGGTGCTGATCGGGGCCGCAGCGGCAGGGGAGCGGGCGCGCGAATATGAAGCGGCGATCCTGAAAACCCTGGGCGCATCACGCTTGCGCATCCTAACAAGCTTTGCGTTGCGGGCTGGCATGATGGGGGCCGCCGCCGGGGGCGTTGCCATCCTGGCCGGATCGGCGGCAGGCTGGGCGATCATGCGGTTTGTGATGGAAGCAAGCTACCGGTTTGAGCCGCTGTCAGCCTTTGGAATCGTTGCCGGGGGGGCGATGGTGACGGTGTTGGCAGGCCTGTTCTTTGCCCTTCGGTCTCTGGCAAGCCCGCCAGCGGCCATCCTGCGGGTGCGGGATTAGCGATTGCCACAACGCGGGTTGCGATTGTATCCACCGTCGATTTGCCTATGATCACTGACGGGGATATAGAGGTGTTTATTGGTGGCGCATGTCAATCTGATCAAGCTGTGTGTCGGGGCGGACAAGGTTGAGGATCTTGAGGCTTGGCAAGCCAAACGGGCAGCTGACGCCAAGGCCAAAGGCCTTGATTTTCTGCCCGAACATGTGACCCGGATGTGGCCTAAGCGGGCTGATGAAATCGTTCAGGGCGGCTCCCTTTACTGGGTGTTCAAGGGTCTGGTTCTGGCGCGTCAGCCGATCCTGCGGTTTGAGCCGCGCGAAGGCGCTGATGGCATCAAGCGCTGCGCCATTGTCATGCAAGATCGCATCATCCGCACCCAATCTGTCCCGCGTCGACCGTTTCAGGGCTGGCGATATTTGCAGGCATCCGACAGCCCACCCGATCTGGCGGTAGCGCGTCAAGCGGATGATGAACTGCCGGTGGCGCTGAATATTGCGCTGGCTGAGATCGGGTTGCTGTAAGGCACGGCCGATTGCGATGTCTGAGGGGGCGGTTGCCTCCGGCGGGGATATTTTAAAAAGAAAGATGCCGGAGCGATTTAGGGTGTTTGCAGGCCGAGCCTTGTCAGCAGGGTTGACAGTGCGGTTGTGTCCTGATCGTCCCGCGAGGCGTTGTGCGACAGGAACAGCGCGGCTTGTGAGGCATGGATCAGGCCGTCGGCCAGTGGTTTCAGGTGGTTGGCCGTCAGGGTATCGCCGGTTGAGGTGATGTCGGCGATGGCCTCGGCGGTCAGGTTCTTGACCGTGCCTTCGGTCGCGCCCTGGCTGTCGACCAGTTGGTAATCGGCAACGCCCTTGCGACGCAGGAAATCGCGGACCTGGTTGTGATATTTGGTGGCGATGCGCAAGCGAAAGCCGTGATTGGTGCGAAACTGCGCGGCGGCGGCGTCCAGGTCATCCAGCGTGTCAACGTCGATCCAGGTTTTCGGGACTGCCAGCACCAGATCGGCATGGCCAAAGCCAAGCAGCGCCAGTTCGCTGACAGTTTCTGCCCAAAGTGGGATTTTTTCGCGCACAAGATCCGTGCCGGTGACGCCAAGATGGATGCGTCCGGCGGCCAGTTCGCGCGGGATTTCGCCCGCCGACAGCAGCACCAGTTCGACCCCGTCGATCCCTTGCACGGCACCAGCATATTCGCGGTCTGATCCGGTGCGGCTGAGTTCGACATCGCGGGCGCGGAACCAGTCAAAGGTCTTGTCCTGCAACCGGCCTTTGGAGGGGACGCCAAGTTTGATGGTCATTGTTGCCCCTCCTGCACCGCCAGCACGAATTCGGGGCGGATCACACCGCCGACGGCGGGGATGCTGCGGCCCTGGCCCAAAACCTCGGTCAAGGCGTCGTAGCGCCCTCCACTGGCGATCACCGGCAGATCGGCGCGGTTTTCGGCGTAAAAGCCAAAGACGAATCCGTCGTAATATTCAAGTGTGGTGCGGCCATAGCTGCCTTCGAAGTCAAGTGCATCGACGTCGATGCCGCGCCCGGCCAGGGCGGTCAGGCGGCGCTCCATCTGGTCAAGGGCCGGGCCGATGGCGGGCAGGTGGGTTTGGATGCGGCGCAGGTGGCTGAGGGCTGTGGTCGATTTTTCCTTGAGGTTGAGGATCTCGGCCAGCAGGCGGACCTCGTCCATCGCCAGCGGTGGGGCGGCGGCGTCTTCGATCAGGGCGGTGACGCGGGTTGTGATTTCAGCGCGGCTGCGCAGGCCGACATGTCGCCCGGCGGCGGTGATCAACGTTTTGGCCGGCTGGCTTGCGGCGGCGCTGAGCAGGGCGGCGCGGCTTGGCGGCACCGGGGATGTGCCGCTGTAGCGGTCGAGCAGTTGGCGGAACCTTTCGGGCCGCCAGATGTGGCGTTTGAGGGCGGCTTTGCGCCGCTCAATGGTGCTGAGGCCGGTAACAGCCGCCATCAGGATGCCAAGATCGCCGGTGGCGGCGCGCAGGTTGAGCGGTTTCAGCAGGCTGGCGAACAACGCGAACACCTCGGCGTCCGAGGCGGCGGGATCGGCCCGATCAAACAGCTCAAACCCGACCTGAAGATATTCCGAGGTGCGCTGGCTGCCCGGTTTTTGCTTGCGCCAGACCGGGCCATTATAGGTATAGCGCGCGGGTTCGGCGCCTTCGTCCATGTGCATCCGCACGACCGGCATAGTGAAATCCGGGCGCAGCATCTGTTCGCCCATCACCGGGTCATGGGTGACGAAAGCGCGGGCGCGGATGTCTTCACCGTAAAGGTCCAGCAGGATTTCGGCCGGTTGCAGGCTGGCGGCCTCGACCGGCAGGGCGCCGGATTTGATGAAGTAATCCGACAGGCGGTCGGCCTCGGCCCGGATGCGGCCGCGTCGGTCGTTCAGCATGGCTTAGCCATCCGCCCTTGCGATCATTTTGGCCACTTCGACGGCAAGATCATCGCGGTTGATTTCGATCTGCGCCGGCTGGGATTTCCATTCTTCGTTGGTGGTCATTTCGGCGGCGAGACGCGCGCCTAGGGCCAGGTCTTTGAGCTGGACGACGCCACGGGCTTTTTCGTCAGCACCTTCGATCACGGCGACCGGGCTTTGGCGTTTGTCGGCGTATTTCAACTGGTTGCCAAAGTTGCGCGGATTGCCGAGGTAAACCTCGGCCCGGATGCCGGCGTTGCGCAGTTCGGCCACCATCGCCTGATAATCGGCCATGCGGTCGCGATCCATCACGGTGACCACCACCGGGCCTTTGGACTGGCTGTCGAGCCGGCCTTTTTCCCTGAGGGCGGCCAGCAGCCGGTCAACCCCGATGGAAACGCCGGTTCCGGGGACTTCTTGCCCAGTGAAGCGTTTGACCAGATCGTCATAGCGGCCACCACCGGCGACGCTGCCGAACTGGCGCTTGCGGCCTTTGTCGTCGAGGATTTCGAAGGTCAGTTCGGCCTCGAAAACCGGGCCGGTGTAGTAGCCGAGGCCGCGCACGACCGAGGGGTCGATGACGATACGGTCAGGGCCGTAGCCTTGGGCGAAAACCATCTTGGAGATTGCTGCTAATTCGTTTACGCCCTCGAGACCAATAAAAGATCCATGGATTAGTTCTTCGAGATAGTCGAGAGTGTTGGCGGCTGGGTTAGGTTGGCCGCCCATGGCAACCTCAAAGTCTCCTAGATCACCGATCACTTCGTCATTTCCATAGAGGAAAGACATAATGCGCTGCTTCTGCTCTTGTGTGAGATTGGCACCATCGGTGAAATCACCACTAGCATCTTTCCTGCCTGAGCCCAGTAGCTGCTCAACGCCCTCAAAGCCTAGACGATCTAGCTTATCTATTGCTCGTAACGCGACGCCGCGCTCGACTTCCTTATCGTCACCTGAAAGTCCAGCAACCTCAAGCACACCGTTAAGAACCTTCCGGTTATTCACCCGTACCACGTAGTCGCCACGCTCGATCCCGACAGCTTCCAACGCATCGGCCAGCATCATACAAATCTCGGCATCCGCCGCGACTGACCCCGTGCCGACGGTATCGGCATCGCACTGGTAAAACTGCCGGTATCGCCCCGGCCCCGGTTTTTCGTTGCGCCAGACCGGGCCCATGGCGTAGCGGCGATAGGGCAGGGGCAGATCGTTGCGGTGCTGGGCATAGACCCGGGCCAGCGGTGCGGTCAGATCATAGCGCAGTGCCATCCAGTCGCCGGGCTTGTCTCCCTCGGCATCCTCTTGCCAGGCGAAAACGCCGGCGTTCGGGCGATCAACATCGGGCAGGTATTTGCCAAGCGCGTCAAGGGTTTCAACCGCCGAGCTTTCCAGCGGGTCAAAGCCATAGCGGTGATAGACCTCGGCGATCTGCGCCAGCATGGCGTTGCGCTCGGCCACTTCGGTGCCGAAATAGTCGCGAAACCCTTTCGGAGTTTCGGCGCGGGGGCGGCGGATTTTCTGTTTCTTGTCCTTGGCCATCGAATGCGGTTCCTGGGCTGGTGCCTGATACTGGCGCTTCCCTATCCTATGGCGGGAAAGGGGGCAAGCTGGCTGGGCAGGAAATGGCTTTTGGTCGCGCTGACTTGCGTGCTACCGAGGGATAAACAGGAGGTTGCCCATGCCCGATCACAGGATGACTGAGGAAAAACTGACCGATCTAGAGGTGGAGATCGCGCATCAAAGCCATAAGGTGGAAGAGTTAAGCGATGTCGTGGCCAATCAGGCGCGTGAAATAGATGTGCTGACACGTCGGGTTCGGATGCTGATGGAACGGTTGGCCGAACAGGATCTGGCAACCGGTTCAAGTGTGCCGCTTTCGGATCAGAAGCCGCCGCACTGGTAGGGCTTGGCTTTGGGGGGGTATGGGGGCTGACCGCCCCCTCGCGGGCGGGGCCGCTTCCCCCCGGTGAGTTTTTCTGGAACAATGAGTTGGGTGGGGCCGATTAAAACTCTTCGACCGTCAGCACCCCGCCGAGTGATTTTATGGCGCCTTTGATTTGCGGTGTTACCGGGAATTTTTTAGGTAAAGTCATTTCCACTTCGCCCGGCAAGTCAGGGGCTATCAGCAGAAAGTTGATCGGCCCTGTGCTGCGGCGGTCTGTGGCGGTTTTGGCGTTTTCCAGCACCGAAGCGACCGAGGCTATCGCACTGATATCATTGACGATCACTCGGAAACCAACGGCGGCGGCATCGGCGACAGCGGCATCCACCGGCTGGACTGAGCGGGCCAGAAGTTTCAGCTGATCGCCTTCGATATTGGCCTCAACCCCGATCACGACATTGGCGCCGGTCACCAGCAGGTCACGGTATTTTTCCAATGGCTCGGAAAACATCGTGACCTCGTAGCCGCCGGTCGGGTCGGTCAGTTGCACGAAGGCAAAGCGGTTGCCGCGCGCGGATTTGCGTTGCTGCATGCCTGACACTGTGCCGGCGATCTTGGCCGCGACCGCGTGGCCTTCGGCGCGCTGTTTCAGTTCCGCCAGGGTCAACACGCCTTTGCGTTTCAGCGGGCCTTGATAATCATCAAGCGGGTGGCCTGACAGGTAAAACCCGACCGCTTGATGTTCCTGCCCCAGTTTTTCGCTGGGCAGCCAGTCGGCGGGCATCGGCAAGCGCGGGGTGGGCAGGTCTTCACCGGCATCGCCAAACAGTCCGGCCTGGGCGGAATTTCGATCCTCATGCGTCGCTGCCGACCAGGCGACCAGTTGGTCAAGGCTGTCAAACACCTTGCGCCGGTTGCCATCAAGTTGATCAAACGCGCCGGAGCGCGCCAGCATTTCCATTGGCCGTTTGCCGATGCGCTTCAGATCAACCCGGCGGGCGAAATCAAACAGATCGCGGAACGGCTTGTCGTCGCGGGCTTCGCTGATCAGTTTCATCGCTTCGGCACCGACGTTTTTCAAGCCACCAAGGGCGTAGTGAATGCGGCCGTCTTTCACCGAGAACAGCGCCTCGGACTGGTTGACGCAGGGCGGAATCAGGTCGATCTCAAGGCGCTTCACCTCGTCGATATAGACGCCCAGCTTGTCGGTCAGGTGCAGATCGCAATTCATCACGGCGGCCATGAATTCGACCGGGTGGTTCGCCTTCAGCCAGGCCGTTTGATAGCTGACCACGGCATAGGCTGCTGCATGGGATTTGTTAAAGCCGTAATTGGCGAATTTTTCCAAAAGGTCAAACACCTCGGCCGCTTTTTTCTTGTCGACCCCGTGTTCCATCGCGCCGGTTTCAAATTTCGGACGCTCCTTGGCCATTTCCTCGGCGATCTTTTTGCCCATCGCGCGGCGCAGCAGATCGGCGCCGCCAAGGCTATAGCCGGCCATCTCCTGGGCGATCTGCATCACCTGTTCCTGATAGACGATGATGCCTTGGGTCTCGTCCAGGATGTGGTCGATCGAGGGGTGCAGCAGATCGCGTTCCTCGATCCCGTTCTTGACCTTGCAGAATTTCGGGATGTTTTCCATCGGGCCGGGCCGATAGAGCGCCACCAGCGCCACGATGTCCTCAATACAAGTCGGCTTCATCTGCCGAAGGGCATCCATCATGCCCGAGCTTTCCACCTGGAACACCGCCACGGTTTTGGCCGAGGCATAAAGTTCATAGGTTTTAACGTCATCGAGCGGGATCGCACCGATGTCGATCTCAATGCCGCGCAGTTTCAAAAGATCGAGCGCGCCCTGGATCACCGTCAGGGTTTTCAGCCCCAGAAAGTCGAATTTGACCAGCCCCGCCGGTTCGACCCATTTCATGTTGAACTGGGTCGCCGGCATGTCGGATCTGGGGTCTTTGTAAAGCGGCACCAGCTCGTCCAGCGGCCGGTCGGCGATGACCACGCCCGCCGCGTGGGTTGAGGCGTTGCGCAGCAGGCCTTCGACCTGTTGGGCGTAGGTCAGCATCCGGTCCACGACCTCTTCGGCCTTGGCCTCTTCGCGCAGGCGGGGTTCATCCGCCAATGCCTTTTCGATGCTGACGGGTTTGACGCCTTCGACCGGGATCAGCTTTGACAGCCGGTCAACCTGACCATAGGGCATTTGCAAAACCCGGCCGACATCGCGCACGGCGGCTTTGGACAGAAGCGCGCCGAAGGTGATGATCTGGGCGACCCGGTCGCGGCCGTATTTGCCTTGCACATATTCGATCACCTCTTCGCGGCGATCCATGCAAAAGTCGATGTCGAAATCCGGCATCGACACCCGTTCGGGGTTGAGGAACCGTTCAAACAGCAGGCTGTATCTGAGCGGGTCAAGATCGGTGATGGTCAGGGCATAGGCGACCAGCGAGCCAGCGCCCGAGCCACGGCCCGGCCCGACCGGGATGCCCTGGTCCTTGGCCCATTTGATGAAATCGGCGACGATCAGGAAATAGCCGGGAAAGCCCATGCCTTCGATGATATCCAGCTCAAAATCCAGGCGCTTCTGGTAGTCTTCGGGTGAAACGGCGTGGGGGATCACGGCAAGCCGGTTTTGCAGGCCTTCATTGGCCTGACGGCGCAGTTCCACCACCTCATCATCGGCGAATTTCGGCAAGATAGGATCGCGGGTATAGGCCTTGAAAGCGCAGCGGCGGGCGATTTCGACGGTGTTTTCGATGGCCTCGGGCAGGTCGGCAAACAGCGCGGCCATTTCGCCGGGGCTTTTGAAATAATGCTGCGGCGTCAGGGTTCGGCGCGGTTCCTGTTGGTCGACATAAGCGCCGTCGGCGATGCAGATCAGGGCGTCATGCGCCTCATACATATCGGATTTCGGGAAATAGACGTCGTTGGTGGCAACCAGCGGCAAACCCATTGCGTAAGCCATTTCGATGAACCCGCGCTCGGTCGCTTGTTCGGCCAGCATGTTCTGACCGTCAGCGCCGGGATGGCGTTGCAGTTCGACGTAAAGACGGTCGCCGAACATTTCGGCCAAGTGCTGCATCAAGGCCTCGGCCTTGGGGCGCTGGCCGTCCAGCAGCAACTGGCCGACAGGGCCGCCGGCACCCCCGGTCAGGCAAATCACGTCTTTGGTGTGGGCTGCCAACTTGTCCAGCGTGATTCGAGGCAGGCCATCACCGGCCTCAAGAAACGCGGCGGAGCCTAGTTTCATCAGGTTTTCATAGCCGGTTTCGCTTTGCGCCAGCAGCACAAAAGGCC
>CAYXXQ010000013.1:19872-23341 GCA_964469075.1 uncultured Rhodobacter sp. | reverse complement strand
TGATACATCCCGACCCCCGCCTGAAAAAGGTCTGCGCCCCGTTTGAAGGGGTTGATACCGCTGTGCGCAAGCTGGCCGATGACATGATGGAAACCATGTATGACGCGCCGGGGATTGGCCTTGCCGCGCCGCAGATCGGCGTTTTGCAGCGCCTGTTTGTGATGGATTGCGCGGGCAAGGATGCGACGCCGGAACCGATGGCCCTGATCAACCCGGAAATCACCTGGGTGTCAGACGAAACGAACGTCTATGAAGAAGGCTGCCTGTCGATCCCCGAGCAGTATGAGGAAGTGACCCGCCCCGCCGAAGTGAAAGTTCGGTTCACCGATCTGGATGGCAACGTGCAGGAGCGGCAGTTTGACGGCCTGCGGGCCACCTGTGCGCAGCACGAGATTGACCATCTGAACGGCAAGCTTTTCATTGATTATCTGAGCCGGATCAAACGCTCGATGATCACCAAGAAGATGAAAAAGCTGAAGGCCGAAAGGGCTGTGCTTTAATGGCCGTCCGCGCCTTTGTCGCCTGGCCTGACAAGCGGTTGCAATCGGTTGCGACCCCGGTTGGACCAGTGACAGATGCGGTGCGTGCGCTGTGGGACGACATGCTGGAAACGATGTATGCGATGCCGGGCATCGGCCTTGCGGCACCGCAGATCGGGGTGATGCAGCGGCTGGCGGTGGTGGATTGTTCCGGCGGGGCGGGCAAGGCGATCCGCATGGCTGATCCTGAGGTTATTCATGTCAGCGACAAACCTTCTGACCAGGAAGAGGCAAGCCCGAACCTGCCCGGTGTCTCGGCCAAAATCACCCGGCCACGGGCGCTGACTGTGACCTATGTAGATGAAACCGGCACTCGCGTGCGCAAGGATTTTGTCGGGCTGTGGGCGACCAGCGTGCAGCACCAGATCGACCATTTGAACGGCAGCATGTATTTTGACCGGTTAAGTGCGGTGAAACGCCGGATGTTACTGGCGAAGGCCGCGAAACTGGCCAAGCGGGGCGCTTGATGCGGATTGTTTTTATGGGCACACCGGGTTTTTCGGTGCCGGTGTTAAAAGCGCTGGTGGCTGCCGGGCATGACATTGCTGCGATCTATTGCCAGCCGCCCCGCCCTGCCGGCCGGGGCAAGAAAGAACGGTTGACGCCGGTGCATGCGGCCGCACTGGATCTTGGCTTGCCGGTGCGCCATCCGGTCAATTTCAAATCCGCCAGCGACATTGCCGATTTTCAGGTGCTTCAGGCGGATATCGCGGTAGTGGTGGCTTATGGGCTGATCCTGCCGCAAGTGATTTTGGATGCGCCCTCGAAGGGGTGTCTGAACATCCACGCATCACTTTTGCCGCGCTGGCGTGGGGCCGCGCCGATCCATCGGGCGATTTTATCGGGTGACATGGAAACCGGGGTCTGCATCATGCAGATGGAGGCCGGGCTTGATACCGGGCCGGTGCTGTTGCGGCGCAAAACCCCGATCGGGCCGGAAGATACGATGGCGGTTCTGCATGATCGCCTTGCCACCCTTGGGGCCGAGGCGATTGTCGCGGCTTTGGCAGGGCTTGATCAACTGACCCCACAGCCCCAGCCCGAGGATGGCGTGGTTTATGCCGCCAAGATCGACAAGGACGAGGCGCGGATCAACTGGGCAGACCCGGCTAAGATGATTGACCGCCAAATCAGAGGGCTGTCACCATTTCCCGGGGCCTGGTGCGAAAGCGACGGCGACCGCGTGAAGCTGCTGGACAGCCGCATGGTGACAGGCACTGGCGCGCCCGGAACGGTGCTGGACCAAGATCTGACGATTGCTTGCGGCCAAGGCGCGATCCGGCCTTTGCGGCTGCAACGGGCTGGCCGGGCCGCGATGACCCCGACCGAGTTTCTGCGCGGCTTTCCCTTGCCGGTAGGCAGTCGGCTGACCTAAGGGGCCCATTGGCGGTTTGGCCTTTCAATTTCGGGTGATCATGCCCATATTTCAGGCAATCTGTTACGGAAAGGGACTTTTATGGCTGTCATTTATCTTTTGATCATCGGTGCTGCTGCCGGATATATCGCGACCAGGATCATGGATCTGGATACTTCGGTGCCGGTGACGATTGCCATTGGGGTGCTTGGGGCGCTGGTTGGCGGGCTGGTTTTAAGCGCGCTGCTGGCGATCATGGGCATGGCGGCTGGGTTTATCGGCGCGGTTCTGGGGGCTTTGGTGCTGATCTGGCTGTATCAAACCTATATCGCCAAGAAAAGGTAACGGCGCTCACGCTTTACTTGTAGGGCTGCATGCCTTGGCGGGCCAGTTCGTCGGCGCGCTCGTTCTCGGGATGGCCGTTATGGCCTTTGACCCATTCCCAGGTGACTTTGTGGCGCGCTTGCGCCTCGTCCAGTTCCTGCCACAGGTCGACGTTTTTGACCGGTTTGCGGGAGGACGTTTTCCAGCCGTTTTTCTTCCAGCCATGTATCCAGCCCGTGACCCCACCTTTGACGTAATTGCTGTCCGTGACGACGGTGATGGTCGAGGCGCGCTCCAACGCTTCAAGGGCGGCGATGGCGGCCATCAGTTCCATGCGGTTGTTGGTGGTGTCTTTGGCGCCGCCGCAAAGCGTGCGCTCCTTCAAAAGGGCGTCGCCGTTCAAGGCTTGCAGCAAAACCCCCCAACCGCCGGGGCCGGGATTGCCCGAACAGGCACCGTCCGTATAGGCGATAAGCTTAGGCATGGGTGGCGGAGGCTTTCAGCGGCGCATGGGCTATCAGGGCGACCCAGGGGGCGGTTTCCCCGCTTAGGCCGGGGCTTTCGCCGGTGCGGGTTTCGCTGGCCGTCAGGCCGACATCGGCCAGCAGGCCAACCAGTTCGTCGATGCCGTAATAGGTGTAAAGCCGGCCGATCTTGTCGCGGGTTTCGCCCTGTCCGGTTTTCACGGCGACATGCAACCGACCACCCGGTTTCAGCGCAGTTGCCAGCGCCGCCAAATGCCGGGGCATGGCGCTGCGCGGCGCGTGGAGCAGGCTGAAATTGGCCCAGATACCATCGTAGAGAGCGGTGCCCGTGATGTCGTCAAATGTCGCATGGATCGCGGTGACGCCGGGGAATTTGCCGGCCATCGTGATCATTTCACGCGAGGCATCAGTGGCCGTGACCTTGTGACCGGCCTTGGCGAATTCGGCGGATGCCCAGCCGGGGCCGCAGCCAAGATCAAGCACATGCGCGCCTTTGGGCAGGGCGGCGATGAAGGCGACAAGGGCGGGGTCTTCCCCTTCCTTGAGCATAAATTCGGCATATTCTGCTGCCTGATCGTCATAGACGGCGATGGTCTTGTTATCAGGGCTCATCCGGCGATCAGCCCGACCATCATGCAAGCACTGACCAACCCGGTCAGCGGCACCCTGAGGCGCATCCACCAGTCCGGAGCCAGGCGTTTCATCAGGAAATACCGGTCCAGCACCAGAAGGGCCAGAAAGCCGAACATCAGGATGCCAAGATTGGC
>CAYXXQ010000013.1:3617-19772 GCA_964469075.1 uncultured Rhodobacter sp. | reverse complement strand
GGCGCCCCAGAAAAAGGGGACGAGGCCAAGCAGGCCCAAGATCATCGCGGTGCGTGGTATCGTTGTCATAGGTGTCTGGTTAGCATGTGGTTGGGTTTAAAAACTACCGTTTTGTGCGCAGGCGGTCGGGTTTTTGCCAAGGCCGCCCCGGCGCGGTTTCAGGCGGATGCCGCAGGCGTATCGCGCAGAATTTTCGGAACTTTGAATTCGACGTTTTCGGTGGCGGTTTCGACGGTTTCCTGGTGGATGGAAAAGCGGGCGTGAAAGGCGTCGATCACCTCGGCTATCAGGATTTCAGGGGCTGAGGCCCCGGCGGTTATGCCGACCGCGCGCGCGCCTTCAAGGGCGCGCCAGTCGATGTCGGTGGCGCGGGGGACAAGCTGGGCATAGGTGCATCCGGCTTTTCGGGCGACCTCAACCAAGCGGCGGGAGTTGGAAGAGTTGGGCGACCCGATCACCAGCAGCGCGTCGACCTTGGGGGCGACGGCTTTCACCGCTTCCTGGCGATTGGTGGTGGCGTAGCAGATGTCTTCTTTGTGGGGGCCGACAATATCCGGGAACCGCGCCTTTAGGGCAGCGATGATTTCAACCGTGTCATCGACCGACAGGGTGGTCTGGGTGATAAAGGCCAGTTGACCGGGATCGCGGGGCGACAGATGGGCCACATCAACGGCGGTTTCAACCAGCAGGACTTCGCCCGCTGGCAATTGCCCCATCGTGCCGATGGTTTCGGGGTGACCGTCATGGCCGATCATCACCATTTGCAAGCCGTTCTGGTGGTGACGCTCGGCCTCGATATGGACTTTGGAAACCAGCGGGCAGGTGGCATCGACAAAGACCATTTTGCGCGCTTCCGCGGCGGCAGGTACAGATTTTGGCACACCGTGGGCGGAAAACACCACCGGGCGGTCGCTGGGGCAATCATCAAGATCTTCGACAAAGACAGCCCCCTTGGCCCGCAGGCTGTCGACGACGTATTTGTTGTGGACGATTTCATGGCGCACATAGACCGGCGCCCCCCATTTTTCGATCGCCATTTCGACGATCTTGATAGCGCGGTCGACACCTGCGCAAAACCCGCGCGGTGCGGCCAGATAAAGTGTTAGGTCGGGCTTGGCTTGCATTTGGGTCTGTCCCCTCGTGATCCAAAGGCGGCTTTCGGTTTCTATACAGAAAGACCGGGGCCAACCGCAATCACTTCGCCGGATCGGGGCCAAGGATGAAAGTGCCGGAACCATATATGCCAAAATCCGCCGAATTGACTTAGGTCATTTCGAGGCCGTCAGGGCGAGTGTTAGAAAGTAGGGGTTCAAAGCGATTAAGGTGCATCCTGTTCACGAATGGACCTAGCACAAGTTTAGTACCAAGCACTTTTTAGCAGGGTTCGGGCGCGCTGTAGAGGCAGCGCGCCCAATTCCTGTGGAACAACGACATCCGCACGATCCGACTGGTATGATCCGGTTGGCCGGGCTTGATGTCGTTGATCAGCGGATCAATCGTCCACCATTTCCACTTCGTCGGACCGCATCGGCATATCCGGGCGCGGTGGCCGGCCGATGACGTCTTTCAACTCTTCCAGTTCGATGAAGTTATCGGCCTGGCGGCGCAACTCGTCGGCAATCATCGGCGGTTGGCTGCGAATGGTCGAAACCACCGAAACACGCACGCCCTGACGTTGCAGGCTTTCAACCAGAGGGCGATAATCGCCATCGCCCGAGAAGATCACGATGTGATCGACATGCGGCGCCAGTTCCATTGCATCGACGGCCAGCTCAATATCCATGTTCCCTTTCACCTTGCGACGACCCATCGAGTCCGTGAACTCTTTCGCCGGTTTGGTGACCATGTTGAAGCCGTTGTAATTCAGCCAGTCCACCAGCGGGCGGATCGGTGAATAGTCGTCGTTCTCCAGAAAGGCCGTATAGTAGAATGCGCGCAGCAGTTTGCCACGGCGCATAAACTCGGTCCTCAGGAGTTTGTAGTCGATATCAAACCCCAGCGCCTTTGCAGCCGCATAAAGGTTTGCCCCGTCTATGAAGAGGGCAAGCCTCTCATCACGGTAGAACATTATATTTTCCCCTTTTAAAATGTGTTCCAACAATGACCGTGAGTGGTAAATGGGTAATAGCCAAAGACGAAACAAGTGCCAAAAAGATAGGCCATATTAGAAATGCTTCAAGTCCAAAATACTCGCAAACCATATACAAAAGGACTGGTTGCCGTCGGGGCAAACCTACCTTCTTTACGTGGAGGCGTCCGTGAAACGATAATTTTCGCGCTTGAGTTGCTGATTTGCGAATCAGTACGGATCACAGCCCAAAGCCGGTTTTTTCGCACATCGGCGTTTCCCGAAGGGTCCGGGCCAGACTTTACCAACGCGGTGGTCGCGGTGGAAACGACCCTGACGGCACCACAATTGCTGGCGCATCTGCACGATGTTGAAGCCCGCACAGGCCGGACCAGAACTGAGCGCTGGGAAGCGCGGGTGCTGGATCTGGACTTGCTGGATCTGGGGGGGCAGGTTTTGCCGGATCTTGAGACATACACGCATTGGTTGAAATTGCCAGAGGACGCCCAGCAAAACGCGGCCCCTGATCAGGCTATTTTGCCGCATCCCCGAATGCAGGATCGGGGATTTGTGCTGGTGCCGCTGCTGGACATCGCCCCTGACTGGCGGCATCCGATTTTGGGTAAAACCGCGCGCCAGATGGTTGACGCTTTGCCATCTAGTGCCCTGGATGGGATCGCGCCGCTGCAATAGCGATCAGGCGGTTTGGGTTGACTGGCGATGCTCCCGGAAGATCACGTAAAGCCCGGCGCCGATGGTGATGGCGATGCCAAGGGCGGCCATGCCGTTTGGCAAGTCACGAAAAATCAGCCAGCCGATGACTGTGGCGAAGGGAATTTCCAGATATTGCATCGGCGCGAGGGTGGCCGAGGGGGCGAAACGCAAAGACCAGGTCATCAGCAGATGCGCGAGGGTGCCGATCACTCCGATGGCCAGCAGCAAGGAGATTTCGGACCCGACCGGCCAGACAAGATCCAAAGCCGCGATATCGCTTTTGGTCCCGATCAGGGCCAGGACCAGCAGGATCGGGGTTGCGATCAGACCGCTATTGGCCTGCAACGCGACCGGATCGACCTTTTTGGCGATCTGGCGGGTGACCAGCATGAACAGCGCGAACACGACCGCGACCGCCAGCGGCAACAGCGCCGGGGCACCGACCTTGGCAAAGCTGGGCTGGATCACCAGAAGCGTGCCGACAAATCCGACCGCACAGGCGATCAGGCGACGGGGGCCGACCTCTTCGGCCAGCACATATTTACCGAGCAGAAGCATGATGAACGGCATGACAAAAGCGATTGCCAGTGCATCGGCAAGCGGCAAAAACCGCAGCGACGTGAACATCGCCCCGGCACCAATGATATGCAGAACGGTGCGCAGGATGGTCGGGCCTAACACCTTCCGCGGCAGCAGGATCGGGATACCGGCCCACCACAGATAGGGCAGAAAAAGCAGCGACTGGGCGATGAACCGCACCAGCAGCAACTGCACCAGCGGAATGGTCTCGCCCAGCAGTTTGGCAATCGAATCACCCAAGGGGGCCAGGACGCAAAACCCGACCATCAGAAGAATGCCAAATAGCGGGCGATCATGGACCATCGGCAGACCTTAGATCGCTGTGTGGGCGACCGCAACGGCATCACCGGCAAAAAGCTGCGGACGGGGTGGCGGGCTTGCCGGAATACGGGGGCGAAAGCGCTTGAAATCCCGGTCAATTCACCATAGATAGCGGTTTCTTCCGTCGATATCCGATCAAGTGGAGTGGCAAATGGCCCGTGTAACCGTTGAAGATTGCGTAGATAAAGTCCCGAACCGGTTTGAACTGGTGATGCTGGCTGCGCATCGTGCGCGCGAATTGGCGGCTGGTGTGCCGTTGACGATTTCGCGGGACAACGACAAAAACCCGGTTTGCGCATTGCGTGAAATTGCCGAGGAAACCCTGACGGCCGAAGAGTTGCGCGAAGCCTATATCGAAAGCAACCAGACCCAGATCGAGGTGGACGAACCAGAAGAAGATCAGATGTCGCTGTTGATGGGTGGTCAGGAAGAAGACAAGCCCGATGACAGCATGTCTGACGAAAACCTGTTGCGCGCCCTGATGGAAGCCCAGGAAATGAAATAGGAACAGCGCCGGGAAACCGGCGACTGGACCGCCCAAGGAGCGGAAATAAATGATCGATGTCGAAGACCTGGTCGATCTGGTCCGCAACTATAATCCAAACAGTAACTCTGATCTGATCCGATCGGCCTATGCGTATGGGCTGGGGATGCATGCCGGGCAGGTACGGTCCTCGGGCGAGCCCTATTTCAGCCACCCGGTTGAGGTTGCGGCGATCCTGACTGAACAGCAGATGGATGATGCGACGATCATCACCGCCTTGCTGCATGACACCATTGAGGACACCAAATCCACTTATCGCGAAGTCGCTGAACGCTTTGGCGATGAGGTTGCGCAGCTTGTTGACGGGGTCACAAAGCTGACCAATCTTGAGCTCAGCTCAACCGAAACCAAGCAGGCGGAAAACTTTCGCAAGCTGCTGATGGCGATGTCCAAGGATTTGCGGGTGCTGCTGGTCAAGCTGGCCGACCGGTTGCACAATATGCGCACGATCAAGCATGTGAAGCTGGAAAAGCAGCAGCAGAAAGCCCGCGAAACGATGGACATCTTTGCGCCTCTTGCGGGCCGGATGGGCATGCAGCATATGCGCGAGGAACTTGAGGATCTGTCGTTTCATGTCCTCAACCCTGAGGGGCGCAGCTCCATCATCCGGCGGTTTCTGACCCTGCGCAGCCAGACCGGCGATCTGATCCCGCAGATCACCAACGACATTCGCGATGTGCTGCAAAAACACGGGGTCGAGGCCGAGGTGATTGGCCGCGAAAAGAAGCCCTTCTCGATCTGGCGCAAGATGCAGGAGAAGAAGGAAGGGTTCTCGCGGCTGTCGGATATTTACGGCTTTCGCATCATCACCAAGGATATCGGCGATTGTTACAAAGTGCTGGGGGCGATCCACCAGCGCTGGGCGGCGGTGCCGGGGCGGTTCAAGGATTATATCAGCCAGCCCAAATCCAACGGCTACCGGTCGATCCACACGACCGTTTCAGGCCGAGATGCCAAGCGGGTCGAGGTGCAGATCAGAACCCGTCAGATGCACGAGGTTGCCGAAGCCGGAGTTGCCGCGCACTGGTCTTACAAGGACGGACATCGGGTGGAAAACCCGTTTGCGGTGGATACTTTCACCTGGCTTGCAGGCCTGACGGAACGGTTTGAGCATTCTGACGACAATGACGAGTTCATGGAACATGTGAAGCTTGAGATGTTCTCGGACCAGGTGTTTTGCTTCACCCCCAAAGGCGAGGTGATCAAGCTGCCGCGCGGGGCGACGCCAATTGATTTTGCCTATGCTATTCACACGCGGATCGGGTCGGCTTGTGTCGGCGCCAAGGTTGACGGCATCCGCGTGCCGCTATGGACGCGCCTGCGCAATGGCCAGTCGGTTGACATCATCACCGCCGAAGGCCAGCGCCCGCAATCAACTTGGATGGATATCGCCGTAACCGGCCGGGCCAAGGCATCAATCCGCCGCGACCTTCGGGCAGAACGGCGTGATGGGGCGGTCAGGCTGGGCCGGGAACTGGCGCGGGTAGCGTTTGAACAGGTTGGCAAGCGCGTAACCGATAAGGCGCTGACCACGGCCGCGCGGCAATTGGGCTTGCAGGACACGACGGATTTGCTGGCGATGCTGGGCAATGCCGAACTGACGGGGCGGCAGGTGACGGATGTGTTGTATCCAGAACTGAACCACCGCGAAGGTGCTGACCCGGTGGAGCGCGCGCGCGCAATGGTTGGCCTAAGTGCCGAACAGATCGCGGAACCCGCAAAATGCTGCCAACCGGTGCCGGGCGAACGCATCGTTGGCATTACCTATCGCGGCCACGGTGTGAAGGTTCACAAGATCGACTGCGAGGCCCTGATCGAGTTTGGCGAACAGCCGGACCGCTGGATTGATCTACACTGGTCCGACGGCCATCATGCCGCAGAACATATCGCCGGGCTTGAAATCACCATTTCAAACGATGCCGGGGTATTGGGGCGGATCTGTACTCTGATCGGCGAGCAGAACGCCAATATTGCAGATATGTATTTCACCGACAAAAAGCCCGACTACTACAAAATGCGCGTAGACATTCAGGTGCGGGACGTAGAGCATCTGCACAACGTAATGACCGCAGTTGAAGCGGATTCGGGCGTGGCGCAAATTGGCCGCCACAGAAATGCACCCGATCCTGTCTGACGCCTGATCTGGTCTGACGATAGCAGAAAGGAAAATCCGGCAGGTTTGGGGGGGCAGCCGGACATGAACAACGATGGTATTCAAACGGCGGAACAAGCTGTCCTGGGGTCGGTGGATTGCCGAGGCTGTCTACCCACGCTCGGGATGGCGGCGGGCGGTCAGCTATGTCGGGCACCGGCTGCGTCGTTTGCCCGACACGCCGCAAAAGATCGCGCGTGGCGTCGGGATCGGCATTTATATCAGTTTCACGCCGTTCTTTGGCCTGCATTTCGTCGTGGCGACCTTTTTGGCGGTGATGTTTCGCGGCAATGTACTGGCAGCCCTGCTGGCGACGTTTTTCGGCAACCCCATCACCTTTCCACTGATCGCAACGGCCAGCCTAGGCCTTGGCCACTGGATTTTGGGTGTGGGCGGATATGCCGGCTCGGAACACGGAATTTTACAGATGTTCGCCAGTGCCTCAGGGGATCTGTGGCACAACATCAAAGCGCCGTTCACCCATCAGCAGGCCGACTGGTCGCATCTGTTGGATTTCGGACGCGGCGTGTTCATGCCCTATCTGATCGGCGGCTCGATTCCTGGGGCTATTTGCGGAGTTGCCGGATATTTCCTAAGCGTGCCGGTGATCACGGCCTATCAGAAGCGCCGCAAAGGCAGGCTGCTTGAACGCTTCAAGGAACGCCGCACCAAAGCCGCAAAGAGGGCTGACGCCCATGATCGAACTCAATAGTCTCTGACACAGAATCACTTCCGACCGGAAAGGCCGCCGATGACCGCTTTGACCGCCCCTTTGGGCAAGCTTCGCCTGGGTGTGAATATTGATCACGTCGCGACCGTGCGTAATGCGCGGGGCAGCGCCTATCCTGATCCGGTGCGCGCGGCTTTGCTGGCCGAACAGGCCGGGGCCGACGGCATCACCGCGCATCTGCGCGAGGACCGCCGTCATATTGCGGATGCGGATATTGAAGCGCTGGTCGATCAACTGACCGTGCCTCTGAATTTTGAAATGGCGGCCACGAAAGAAATGCTGGCAATTGCGTTGCGCCACACCCCGCATGCGGTCTGTCTTGTGCCGGAAAAGCGCGAAGAACGGACCACCGAAGGCGGGCTGGAAGTCGCGCGTGAAGAAAACCGTTTGGCGCATTTCATCGCCCCTTTGCAGGATGCGGGCTGCCGTGTGTCGATCTTCATTGCCGCAGACAAACGCCAGATCGAAGCCGCCGCACGGATCGGCGCGCCGGTGGTCGAACTGCATACAGGGGCCTATTGCGACGCCCATGCCGACGGCCATCTAGCCGCCCGCGATGCTGAGTTTGACCGCCTGAAGGACATGGCGGCTTTCGCGCATTCGCTGGGGTTAGAGGTTCACGCGGGCCACGGTTTGACCTATGATACGGTTCAGCCGATTGCCGCCTTTCCGGAGGTGATGGAGCTGAATATCGGGCATTTCCTGATTGGTGAGTCGATCTTTGTCGGCCTGCCGGTTGCAATGCAGGAAATGCGCCGTCTGATGGATGAAGCGCGCGCAAATGCGTTTGGAGGTGCTGCATGAAAACCCGGATCATTAGCCTTGCCCTGGCGGGGCTTGTCAGCGCTGAACTGGCGCAGGCCCAGACGGTCAATGACTGCGACTGGGTCTCCTCGGCCCGCAATCTGGTTGCGCCCTGGGATGAAAACGCCCGCGATTTTGCCAATGGCGCGATCCGGATTGCCCTGCTTGATACCTATGAACCGGCTTGCTGTTCCTATCACTTGCTGGTGCTGTCCCCCGATCCTGAGTTTGGCCAGGCCTGTCATGTGATTTCCG
Source organism: uncultured Rhodobacter sp. (assembly GCA_964469075.1). Classification (GTDB taxonomy): domain Bacteria; phylum Pseudomonadota; class Alphaproteobacteria; order Rhodobacterales; family Rhodobacteraceae; genus UBA5972. The sequence goes on along the minus strand of CAYXXQ010000013.1, from coordinate 11,605 downwards.
ACGTTCCCGGGCAGGGCTGGACCGGCATTCGCTACAAGGATCTGGCGGCCGAATATGATCCGGCCCGGGGTTTACGTGTGAATATCGACGTCGATTATTATAACCCCGAAACCGGCACTGCCGATCCGGCGCGCACCCGGCGACTTGGTGTGCGGATCAACCAGGCCACCGGCCAGGTCACGCTGGAATAACCATGATTCTGGGTATCGGCACCGATCTTGCCAATATTGACCGTATTCAAGCCACGCTTGACCGCTTTGGCGATCGTTTCCGCAATCGGGTTTTTACCGAGGTCGAACAATCCAAGGCGGAGCGTCGGCGCGACACTGCGGGCACTTATGCCAAGCGCTGGGCGGCGAAGGAAGCGTGCTCCAAGGCGCTGGGGACAGGGTTGCGGATGGGCATTGCCTGGAAGGACATGGCCGTGACCAACATGCGCAGCGGCCAGCCCCGGATGCATGTCACCGGCTGGGCCGCTGAGCGCCTAAAAGAGATGACACCACCGGGGATGGAGGCGCATATTTTGGTCACCCTGACCGACGATCACCCCTGGGCCCAAGCTTTTGTGGTGATCGAAGCGCGCCCCAAAGCCGCCGCCGATCCGACCCCCGGTGCTTGACTTCACCATGACCGTTCGTCATGTAACGCAAAATTTCTGACAACAGGCGGGCCCGATGGCTGACGAGGTTAAAAAACAAGACGGCGTGATGGAATGGGTCAAAACCATCGTCTATGCCCTTATTCTTGCCGGTCTGATCCGCACGCTGTTTTTTCAGCCGTTCTGGATCCCCTCGGGGTCGATGAAAGACACGCTGCTGATCGGCGATTTTCTGTTCGTCAACAAAATGGCCTATGGCTATTCCAAACATTCCTGCCCATTCTCGCTGTGCCCGATTTCAGGCCGCATTCTGGCCGGGGAGCCTGAGCGCGGTGATGTCGTGGTGTTCAAGCATCCGGTCAACAATACCGATTTCATCAAACGTCTGATCGGCCTGCCCGGCGACAAAGTGCAGATGAAGAACGGTGTTTTGCATCTGAACGGCAAGCCGGTTGATCTGCAAAAAGACGGCGTTTTTGAAGAGGTTTATGGCCAGCAAGGCCCAGTCGGCAATACGCCGCGTTGTGAAAACGGACCGGTTCGCGAAGGCGAGATCTGCACCAAGACCAAATACCGCGAAACCCTGCCAAACGGCGTGTCGCATTCGGTTCTGAACATTGACGATGGCGGGTTTGCCGACAATACCAAGGTGTTCACCGTGCCTGCCGGCCAATATTTCTTCATGGGCGACAATCGCGACAACTCCCAGGACAGCCGCTTTCCGCGCGCCATTGGCGGTGTTGGGTTCGTGCCGTTTGAAAACCTTGTTGGCCGGGCCGACCGGGTGATGTTCTCGTCGGCTGGTAGATCCATTCTGGCCTTTTGGACCTGGCGCAGCGACCGGTATTTCAAGGCGATCGAGTGAAACTGTCAGCCGAGCTTCGGGCCTTTTCCGACCGAATCGGGCATCAGTTCAAAAAGCCCGAATTGCTGATCGAGGCGATGACCCATTCGTCGCTGTCCTCAGCAACCCGGCCCGACAATCAGCGGCTGGAGTTTCTGGGCGACCGGGTGTTGGGGCTGGTGATTGCCGAGGCTCTGCTTGCCGCTGATCCGGGGGCTGCCGAAGGCCAGCTTGCGCCGCGATTTAACTCTTTGGTGCGCAAGGAAACCTGCGCTGAAATCGCACAATCCGTGGACCTTGGGGCGGCCCTAAAACTGGGCCGGTCCGAGATGATGTCAGGCGGGCGGCGCAAGCAGGCGCTGCTGGGGGACGCGATGGAAGCGGTGATTGCGTCGGTCTATCTTGATGCCGGATTTCAGATCGCCCGTGATTTGATCCTGCGCCTTTGGCAAAGCCGTGTCGCCAGTGCGGAAACCGACGCCCGCGATCCCAAAACCGCGTTGCAGGAATGGGCCCAGGCGCGTGGCCAGAAGCCACCGGATTACGTGGTTGTGGACCGCACCGGCCCCGATCACGCGCCGGTATTTACCATCCGCGCCAGCCTTGAGAACGGCGACGAAAGCCTGGCCGAGGCGCCTTCCAAACGCCAGGCCCAACAAGCCGCTGCTGCCGATCTTCTGGCCCGGCTGGAGGAAGAAGAATGACAACCGAACCGACGCAACGCTGTGGTTTCATCGCCCTGATCGGCGAACCGAATGCCGGCAAATCGACCCTGTTGAACCGCATGGTCGGGGCCAAGGTATCCATCGTCACCCACAAGGTGCAAACGACCCGCACCCGTATTCGCGGCGTGGCACTCGAAGGCGATGCGCAGCTGGTGTTTATCGACACGCCGGGCCTCTTTCGCCCCCGCCGCAGGCTTGACCGGGCGATGGTGTCTGCCGCATGGTCAGGCGCTGCTGACGCCGATGTTATCGTGCTGCTGGTCGAGGCGCATCGCGGCATCACCGAAGGGGTCGACGCGATCCTTGAGACGCTGAAGGACCGCTTTGTCAAAGGCCAGAAAGTGGCGCTGGCGATCAACAAGATCGACCGGGTCAAAGCCGAAACCCTGCTGGCGCTGACGACCAAACTGAACGCGGCTTATGATTTTGCCGCGACCTTCATGATCTCGGCTGAAAAGGGCCATGGCGTTCCGGCGCTGAAAGAATGGCTGGCCCAGCAGATGCCCGATGGCCCGTGGCATTACCCTGAAGACCAGATCGCTGACCTGCCCCTCAGGATGATCGCGGCTGAGATTACCCGCGAAAAACTGACGCTGCGGCTGCATCAGGAATTGCCTTACCAGTTGACGGTCGAAACCGAAAACTGGGAGGATCGCAAAGACGGCTCAGTCAAGATCGACCAGCTGATCTATGTCACCCGCGAGGGTCATCGGGGCATCACCCTGGGTCCGAAAGGTGAGACGATCAAGGCGGTGGGCAAAGCCGCGCGCGAAGACATCGCAGAGTTTTTGGGCCGCAAAGTACATCTGTTTTTGCAAGTCAAAGTACGCCCGAACTGGCTGGAAGATGCTGAGCGCTACACCGAAATGGGGCTGAATTTCAAAGATGGCAATTAGCGGCCAACACCAGGATAGAAGCGGCCCCGCATTGGCTGCGGGGCGCGTGCGCTGATGGCCCGGCTGACCGCAGAGTTTTGGGTTGATGCCTTTCTGACCCGGCTGCGGCTGGCCGATATCCCGGCCTTTGTCACCGCCAAAGGCGACCCGACAGCGGGCAATGTCATGGTTAAGATGAACACGCTTGATGGTCAGGCGCAGGCGTTTCAACGCGCCTACAACGCCGATGGCAGCCGGGTTTGGATGACGCTGGTTGAAGGCGAGGACGCAGTGGTCGAGGCGGCTTTGGCCCGCCAGCGGAACTTTGACCCCGATATCTGGATCATCGAGGTCGAGGATAAGCAAGGTCGGCATCTGCTGGATCAGCCCGGACTTTCAGGCTAGGCTGATCCGATGGATTGGCGAGATCAGGGAACATTGCTAAGCGTCAGGCGGCACGGCGAAAGTGCCTGCATCATCGAGGTATTTACCCAATTGCATGGCCGCCATGCCGGGGTGGTGCGCGGCGGTGCCTCGCGCCGTATGGCGCCGATCCTACAACCGGGTGCGCAGCTTGACGTCGAATGGCGGGCAAGGCTTGAAGAACATCTCGGTGCGTTTCGGGTGGAACCGTTGCTGGCGCGTGCCGCCCGGATCATGGATGATCGCGCCGCTCTGGCCGGGCTGAACGCGATCTGCGGCCTGCTGAAAATCGCCCTGCCGGAGCGCGAGGCGCATCCAAGGCTTTACGCCGCCACGCTTGAACTACTAGACCAATTGGGGGCCGAATCGGACTGGCCATTGCACTATCTGAACTGGGAATTGCTGTTGCTGGAAGACCTTGGTCTTGGCCTTGATCTGTCCAGCTGTGCTGTCACGGGTGTTGTTGATGGGCTGCGCTATGTTTCACCTAAAACCGGGCGGGCGGTCAGCGAACAAGGGGCCGGGGACTGGGCCAGCAAGCTGCTGTCCTATCCCGATCCAATGAACGTGCCACATGCTTTGCAGACGACAGGGTTTTTCCTTGAGGCATGGCTGACCCAGGCCACCGGCCGCCGCGATTTGCCCGAAGCCCGCGCGCGTCTGATCGCGGTTTTGACGAAGGCACAAACAACAATGGGGAAGGTCAAATGAGACCATTTGCAGACATTCGCGCAGCCGCCGTGGCCCGCAAGGGCGAGGCGGATATAAAAGCGCATATGCCAACACCGCCAGAAACGCCGCTGGCGTCGTTAACGGATGATCGCCTGCTGTCGGAGTTTTCCAAACGGGTGTTTCAGGCAGGCTTCAACTGGAAAGTGGTAGAGGCGAAATGGCCGGGATTTGAAGACGCCTTTCACGGCTTTGACATCGGGCGCAACGCGATGATGTCGGATGAGGATCTGGACCGGCACCTGAAAAACACAGCGATTGTGCGCCACGCCGCCAAAATATTGTCAGTCCGCGACAACGCGGTTTTTCTGGGCGATCTGGCGCGGGAACACGGCAGCGCTGCGGCTTGCATTGGCAATTGGCCGCCCAGCGATACGGTGGGATTGTTCGCGATGATGAAAGCGCGCGGAACTCGCCTTGGCGGCACGACCGGGCAATATGCGCTGCGGTTTGCGGGCTTTGACAATTTCATCCTGTCAAAATCGGTGATAGCCGGGTTGAAGGCGGCAGGCGTGATAGACGGCCCTGCAACGTCAAAAACGGCGCAGGCGAAAATTCAGGCGGCGTTCAACGACTGGCATCAGGAAAGCGGTGAAAGCTATGCTGCGATCAGTCGGGTGCTGGCCTATTCGGTCCCGGACTAAAACGCAAAACGCTCTAAGCGCGGGCAACGGGCTGGCGCAGGATGGTTTTCAGCTTCTCCGGGGCGATCTTGCGCGGATCACTTAAGTAGATCTCGTGGTGACGCCCGGTTGGGCGCAGGTCGTTTTGCGGCAGGAAATTGTGATGAAGTTCCGCCAAGACCGGGCCTTCGACGTCATAAGGGCCGAGGTGCAGAACCTGCACACATAGCCCCTCGTCATAGGTTTCAAACCGCAAACGGTTCAGATCATCGTCACTGGCACTGCGATCCTTGCGCTTGCTTTGCTTGGCAATCGCCAGGTCGCGGGCAGTTTCGATGTCCCCTGCCGTCAGCCAGCCGGGCTGGCGGATCATCATCGTCCATCTCCAATCGTCCTTCTGGCGGTTGGTGAAACTGTCCATATCATCGGCCCACCACAACCCTTCAAGAGGGCCGACGGTGTAATCCCGCTGATGCGCTGATTTGGAATGGAACTTCAGCTGATAACTCAGGACATAAAGCGCGGCGACGGCCTCGGCATAGGTTTGGGAAGTGTTCGGATCACCTGTCCCATCCAGCATCAGAAACGGCAGCGGCGGGATGGTCAGGATGTCAAACCGCCCGGGCTTGCCAGTGTAAAACGCTTTGTCTTCTTTCTTGAATTCGGTCTTCTGCATTAAAACCTCCTGTCATCTTTCTTTTAGAAATATCCGCGCCGAAAGCATAAAAACCTACTGGATCGACTGCTAACCTCAATCCCCCAGCGCCAGCCCTTCACGGCGTTTGTCAGCAGCCCCGATCAAGCCGTCCTTGTTGATCCTGATGACATGCAGACCCGAATTCAGGTTGCGGATTTTGATGTCGTGGCCAAGCGCTGTCAGGGGGTCTTGCAAGGTCGCGGCGTCGGACAGTTCTTCCAGATCGGTGGCGCCGTTGCGGTTGACAACATGGCCCTGATCAATCGCGTCCTGCGGGTCCATCTGCCAGTCAAGCATCGCGATCAGCGATTGCGCGACATAGGCGATAATCCGGGAGCCACCGGGTGAGCCGGTCAGCAGGATCGGCTGGCCATCTTCAAGCACAATGGTTGGTGCCATTGACGACCTCGGCCGCTTCCCGCCTTCGACACGATTGGCCAGAGGTCGACCATCACGGACCGGTGCGCGGGAAAAATCCGTCAGCTCATTGTTCAACAGAAAACCGCCGACCATCAGGCCAGAGCCGAACCCGGTTTCAATCGTCGTCGTCATCGAAATCATATCCCCTGCCGCATCGACCACCACAAAATGTGAAGTGCCGGGGCGTTCGGTTTGGGTATCCGGGGCCCAAAGTTGGGCGTCGTCCCAGGGCGGGGTGCCGGGGGTGGCCGCATCCATCGCACGGGCTGGATCAATCAAGCGGGCGCGGTCGGCCAGGTAGGCCGTGTTCAACAGGCCTTCCGGCATGTCGGCGAAATCGCTGTCGGCCATGTAAAGCCCACGATCCGCATAGGCGAGTTTTGAGGCCTCGATGAACACGTGCCACGCCTCGGGCGAAGGGCCAAGGGCTGGCAAATCAAACGGTTCCAGCAGTTTCAGGATTTGCCCGACCGTCAGTCCACCGGATGACGGCGGGCCCATGCCGCAGACCTGATAGGCGCGGTAATCGGCACAGACCGGCGGGCGTGATTTGACGGTGTAGGCGCGGAAATCCTCGGTGGTCAGCAGGCCGGGATTGTCTGAACCGCGTGTGGCTACGATAATTTCGGCAGCCACCGGGCCTTCATAAAAATGTTCGATGCCTTTGGCGGCAATCAGGCCCAGGGTTTCGGCGAATGCCGGGTTTTTCAGGAGGTGGCCAGCGGGCCAGGGCTGTCCTTGCGGATCCAGGAAATAGGTCTGGGTCACGGGTGCGGCTGTCAGGTTGAAATCAGCCGCGCGGGCAATGGATGCGTGCAGGCGCGGCGTGACGGCAAATCCTTCTTCGGCTTGCAGGATTGCGGGCAGAAGCAGGCTGGACCAGTCCATCGTGCCGTAGTTTTTGTGCAGCACATCAAGCAGTTTCAGGGTGCCGGGCACGCCGACTGACCGACCACCGACAACCGCCTCCTGCCATTTGACGGGGGTGCCATCGGTGCCAAGCCAATAGTCTGGCGTTGCCGCAAGCGGCGCGGTTTCGCGGCCATCCCAGCTGGTCAGCTTGTTTTCCGAGGCGTCCCAATAAAGCGCAAAAGCCCCACCACCAATGCCAGAGCTTTGCGGCTCCACCAGGTTCAGCATCATCTGGATCGCAACCGCCGCATCCGCAGCAGAACCACCGCGCGCCAGGATTTGCTGGCCGACTTCCGCTGCCAGCGGATGGGCGGCGACCACCATATAGGTTTGCGCCGTCACTGACTGACGTTGGATCAGGGCGGTGGTTTCTTCGGGTTGCTGGGCTTCCTGCGCGGTGGTTTGCAAGCCAAGGCCAAGCCAGAGTAGTAAAAGGACCGCAAGCTGTTGAAAGCCCCGGCCATGCGGGTGGCGTTTTCGCGTATGGGTCAAGGAAGTCTCCTGCGGCTTGGTCCGGTATGGACTATAGCAGGATATTCCCTGGCCGATCTGGGGGCAAACCTTTAGTTGCGCCCGGTTTCCAGCAAACGCCGCGCGATTACTTGGGCCTGGATTTCGGCGGCCCCTTCAAAGATGTTCAAGATGCGGGCGTCGCACAGCACCCGGCTGATCGGGTATTCCAGTGCAAAGCCGTTGCCGCCGTGGATTTGCAAGCCGTTATCGGCGGCGGCCCAGGCGACACGGGCACCCAGCAGCTTGGCCATACCGGCCTCCAGATCGCAGCGGCGGCCTTCGTCTTTTTCGCGGGCGGAATGATAGGTCAGTTGCCGCGCCACCATGATTTCCACCGCCATCATCGCCAGTTTTGAGCTGACGCGAGGGAAATTGATGATCGCTTTGCCAAATTGCTTGCGATCCTGGGCGTATTTCATCGCGATTTCCATTGCCGATTGCGCCACGCCAATGGCGCGTGCGGCGGTCTGGATGCGGGCGCTTTCGAAGGTTTGCATCAACTGCTTGAAGCCCTGGCCTTCGACCCCGCCCAGCAGGTTTTCGCCTTTGACGCGGAAGCCGTCAAAGCCAAGCTCGTATTCCTTCATGCCGCGATAGCCCAAAACCTCGATCTCGCCGCCGGTCATGCC
>CAYXXQ010000013.1:0-3517 GCA_964469075.1 uncultured Rhodobacter sp. | reverse complement strand
CGTATTCCTTCATGCCGCGATAGCCCAAAACCTCGATCTCGCCGCCGGTCATGCCTTCTGTCGGGAAGGGGTTTGCCACGTCGCCAGGGGTCTTTTCGGCCAGAAACATGCTGAGGCCGGAATAGTTGTCGGTGGCCGGATCAGTACGTGCCAGCAGCGTCATCACATGGGTGCGGGCGGCGTGGGTGATCCAGGTTTTGTTGCCGGTGACGATGTAATCATCGCCTTCCTTGACCGCGCGCGTGCGCAGGCTGCCAAGGTCAGAGCCGGTGTTGGGTTCGGTAAACACGGCGGTGGGGAGGGTTGTCCCGGCTGAAATTTCCGGCAGCCATTTCCGTTTCTGGTCTTCAGTGCCACCGCACAAGATCAGTTCGGCCGCGATTTCTGAGCGGGTGCCAAGCGAGCCGACGCCGATATAGCCACGCGACAGTTCTTCGGACACAACGCACATCGCCGCTTTGGGGAAGCCAAAGCCGCCGAATTCTTCGGGGATGGTCAGGCCGAACACGCCGAGTTCGGCCATTTCGGTGATGATTTCCATCGGGATCAGCTCGTCCTTCAGGTGCCATTCATGGGCGTAGGGCATGACCTTGTCATCGGCAAAGCGGCGGAACTGGTCGCGGACCATTTCAAGATCGTCCTCAAGGCCGGTTGCGCCAAATGTGGCGACGCCTTCGCGTTCCTGCATCAGGATGCACAGACGGGCGCGGGCGGCTTCGGAATTGCCTTGCTGGGTCAGGGTCTGAACGGCGGCATTCATCATCACGCCTTGGTCTTGTTGGCTTAGGCCAAGGTCTTGCAGGCGGGCGATTTCGCCCTGGCTCATCGGGATGCCACCGTAAAGCTGCCACAGGTATTCGCCAAAGGCGATTTGCAGGATCAGTTGTTCCATTTCGCCGAATTTGTCTTCGGCGGTAAGCGCGAACGCCCAACGGTTCATCTGGCGCAGGGCCTCGATATAGGTGGCGACCCAGCTGAAGCTGTGGGCAGCGAATTGTTCGGCCTCAAGCGACTTGCCGGAAACGCGGCCGTCAACCTCGACCTTTGCGCGCAGGGCTTCGCGGGCGGCGACCAGCAGATCGTCGATCGCGGGCATGGCGGCGGTGGTCAGTTCCAATAGGTTGGCAAGGATGGGGGATTGTGCTTGGCTCATTTATCTGTCCTGTCTGTCGCGCGCCTGATGGAATCGGCCGGTGGTAAACTGTCTTAGGCGTCCTAGCGAATGCTGCAATGCAGCGCAACTTAAATACCAAAAGCAAAGCGGTGGCGAACGAATATGACGCAACGATTTACCAAGCAGGGCAAGTATCAGTGACCGGGATGCTGGCCGATCTAAGCGTTGTGATGCTGCTGGCCTCGGTCCTGGTGGTACTGCTGGCGGGGTTCGTGAAGGGGGCGGTCGGCTTTGCCATGCCGATGATCCTGATTTCCGGCATTGGCAGTTTCATGCCTGCAGAAATCGCGATTGCGGCGCTGATCCTGCCGACGGTGATGACCAATCTGTTACAGGCGTTTCGGCAAGGTCTGGGCCATGCCTGGGCATCGTTCCGGCGGTTCTGGCGGTTCAATCTTGTGCTGTTCGTAATGATCCTGTTGTCGGCGCAACTGGTGCGGATACTGCCGCAAAGTGCCTTGTTCTTGCTGCTGGGCGGGATGATCGTGTTTTTCGGCATCCTGCAACTGGCGGGCTGGAAACCACAGATCCGGCAGGGGTTTGAGCGGCTGACAGAGCTATCCGTCGCAATGGTTGCCGGATTTTTCGGCGGGCTGACCGGGGTTTGGGGGCCGCCGACGATCCTGTATCTGACGGCGCTTGACGTGCCGAAACAGGAAAGCGTGCGGGTGCAGGGGGTGGTGTATCTGCTTGGCTCGATCCTGCTTTTGGGCGCGCATCTGAAGTCAGGGGTGCTGAACAGCCAGACGCTGCCCTATTCCGCATTGCTGGTGGCGCCAGCCTTGCTGGGCCAGTTTGCCGGGCTGAAAGCGCATGACCGGATGGATCAGGCCTTGTTCCGGCGGCTGACGTTGGTGGTTCTGGTGATTGCCGGGCTGAACCTGCTGCGGCGCGGGGCTTTTGGCTGAGGTCAGCCGAAATAGGCGCGCACAAAAGGCAGTAAGGCTGCGGCCAGAATGCCGGTGCTAAGGCCCAGCAAGACCCTGCGAAAAGCGGTTTCCAACAGGGGCGCACCCCAGGCGAGAACGACGCAGATCGCGCCATAATACATCATTGCGAACAGATCCATTGCGCCAGTTTACAGTGTCTGCCTGCGCGGAAAAAGGGGGTTTTGTTTCAAACGCAACGCTCTAATCTTAAAACCATGCACCCGGTTTACCCTTTTGAGGCAGCAACCGGGTCAGGAGGGATAGAATGACCTACCTTGATGGGCTTGTTGTGCTGGTGGCGCTGGGGTGTTTTGCGCTTTTTGCCTTGCCCGGTATTCGCAATAATCCTGGCTGGCGGGCGATGGTGACGCCGCTGGCGTCGATCATCGGCAGCGGATTTCTGGTAATCGCGCCGATGTTGGCCGAGATTTCCGGCCGGTTTGCGGTTTTGGATATGGTCGGGATCGTTGTTGTTGCCTTTGTCATCGGCGCGGTGATCCGATTTAACATTGCCCATAGCGAACCCTTGCAAACTGGCAAGGTTGACTGCCCGACCGGGCTGATCACCGCAACAAGGCTGGCGCAATCCGCGCTGACCGTGGCTTATGTGATTTCGGTGGCGTTTTATATCCGGCTTTTGGCGTCGTTCGTGCTGTCGCTGACGCCCTATGGCATCGGGATTTATGAGGATGGCCTGGCAACCCTGGTGCTGCTTCTGATCGGCTTTATCGGCTGGTGGCGCGGGTTGCATGGGCTGGAGTTTGTTGAAACCCTGACGGTCTCGGTCAAGCTGTCAATCATTGTGGCGATGCTTTTGGCGCTGGCCCTTCACAATGGCAGCACCGGGGTCTGGCTGGCCGATCTTGGCACATCGGCGGTTGATCCTGTCACCCATGTCAGGATGCTGGCGGGCATGTTGCTGGTGGTGCAGGGGTTTGAAACCTCGCGCTATTTGGGGCATGAGTATTCTGCTGGTCTGCGGCGGAGTTCGATGCGCTGGGCCCAGATTGTCAGCGGGGTGATTTATATCGCCTTTGTCGCTTTGGTGATGCCGTTGCTGGTGTTTCTGCCACATGGCGTGCTTGAAGAAACCGCGATCATCGCGCTGACCGGCCATGTCGCGCTGATCCTGCCGCTAATACTGGTTCTGGCCGCTTTCATGAGCCAGATGTCCGCCGCAATTGCTGATACGGTGGGTGCCGGTGGTTTGCTGGCCGAGGAGTCTGGTGAAAGGATCAGCGAAAACGCCGCCTATCCGGCGCTGATCGGGCTGGCGATTGTGCTGATCTGGAGCTTCAATATTTTTGAGGTGATCACCATCGCTTCACGCGCGTTCGCGTTTTATTACATGATGCAGGCACTGATCGCTTTTCTGGTGGCCGGATGGCTGTTTGATGGCTGGAAGCGCGGCATA
>CAYXXQ010000012.1:9914-24270 GCA_964469075.1 uncultured Rhodobacter sp. | reverse complement strand
GCTCATCCCGAACAGGACATCGTTTCGTTCCGGAACCTGGGCGCTTTTGAAATTGCCCGCAGGATCAAACACCACCCGTTCGGAGGCGTTGATAACAATGCCCGAATGGCCGCCTTCGCCGGTTGTGTTGTTGATGACCGTGACAAGGGTGATGCTGGTCGGCCCGTTGTGGCTGTAGGACGCTTTCGCGACAACATCGTCTGGGGCCCAGACGGGTTTGGCGCAAGCAGACAGACCAAACAGGACCACCAGAACAATCAGGATTTGGGGACGCAGCATTCTACCCTCGCTGAAACAATTAACGCAGGGCCGTCCCCTGCTTTGCAGCAATCACGGCCATAAACGGCCTGTGATCTCAAGCCCTTCGGGACGACGGGTTGGCCAGTTGTTGCGCAGATGGCGCAAAACCCACGAAATCGTGATCATCCTGTTGGCGGTGTCAGGGGCAATTCCCAAACTGCGCTTGCCAAAGTTTCGCTTCTGGAAACAATCAGCTGTTGAAGATCGCCATGAAAATGACGGCAGCAATGCTGATTCCCGCAATCCAAATCGACACTTTGATAAAGCCCAAAAAGGTCTTTTCTTGTGCTCTGGTATCCATCGAGCCATGTTTATGTGCGGCCATTGCAATCTTCCCTTGGTCTTGTTTGTTTTGTGTAAATTACCGCGCTTTCCAGCGCATGTAACTGCTTCTTTTCGTCCTATGCCAAAGAATCACGTTCAGGCCAAGACCCAAGCCGCGTATGGTTGTCGATCAATTGCCAAAGCAGGTCTGCCTGGCACCATTGTCAGGATGATTTCGCCGCCGGTTTTTCAAGGGCCGCCGCCAAGCGAAAGCCAATTCTGTTTGGTTCCAGATCGCGGTTAACCTTGGGCGCGGCGCGCAGCATCACATTAAGCTGGCTGACATGCTGCACCAACTGGGTTTTCGCCCCGGCCATGTCGGCACCATAAAAGGTCAGGATGTCCGGGGCGAAAAAGCCGATGCCCTGGATGCGCATCACACCAACCTCGCCGCCAGCAAAGCCCATGCCGATCTCATGATCCGCATCCAGTTGTTCTTCAAAATTCTGGATATAAAGCACCAGCCGTTCATAGGCCCATTGCGCCGCTGATTTTTTATCAACCGGCACGTCGCCCACGCAATCGGGCAGCGGCAATTGTTCTGCCGTCATCGGTGTGTTTGGGTCGGAATGCGCCACTTGCGCATCTGGCATGGCCGCGTTTTCGACGGCTTCGGCGGTTGTTTCAATCTGGCTCATTCTCAGTGCCCTCCCTTTGCGAATCAGGCTTTCTGCCAGATCCAGGCATCATCCGCACGCCGTGTGCGGGTCACTTGCCCAAGATGGTAAAGATGATTGAGATGGGCCATTGATTCAACCAGGGCCAGGCCATATTCACCCTCACCTATCGATCTTTTGAACAGACAGGTGAAACATTCCGCCGCCGTGCGCGGCGTTGCAACGAAGTCATGCAGACGTTCCAGAGCGGAGTGGTGATTGTAGATCAACTGGCGCATGCGAGCAGGCAGGCCGGTGAAGGGCAGCTTGTGGCCGGGCAGAACCAAATGATCTTCGGTTGCAAAAGCGGACAAGCGTTCGCAGGCCTCAAGCCACTCAGCAACAGGATCGGCATCAGGTTCGGTCGCGTAGACGCCGATATTGGGCGATATTGACGACAGGATCTGATCACCCGCCAGCAGCAGCGGTTCATCACGACACCAGAACGTCGCGTGCTCCGGGGCATGGCCGTTGCCCATGCGTATGTCCCAATGGCGACCGCCGATTTCAATCACTTCGCCTTCCTGTATGCGCCGAAAACCCAGCGGCATGGGGGCAACGATGTCGGAGAACAAGAACGGCCGGTCCGAGACGCGCTTTTGGTAAATTTCGTGATCCATGCCGCCCGCGCGATAATGCGCCAGGGTCTCGTCTTTTTGCACCTCGTGCTTGTCTAAAACCAACATCCGCGCCATCAGCCAGGCGGTGCGGGTCGTCCAAAGCTCTGCCCCGAATTCGGATTGAAACCACCCGGCCAGACCGATGTGATCGGGGTGGTGATGGGTGACGATGACGCGGGTGATCGGATGGCCTTCCAGCGGGCCATCAATCATGTCCTGCCAGATTTTTCGCGACTTGTTTGAGGCGAACCCGGTATCCACCACGGTCCAGCCGTCGACCTCTCGCAGGGCAAAAACATTGACGTGGTCAAGTTTCATCGGCAGTGGCAGGCGAAACCACAATATACCCTCGGCAACCTTGATCGCGTCACCGATTTCTGGTGGTTTTTCAAAAGGATGCCTGATCTTGGAGTGTCCGGCTTGCATCAGATCAACCTGCCAATTCTTCGACTGTAAACGCATAAAGGCTGCGCTGACCTTCGCGGGCTTGCGAACACAGCGCATCGGCATGGATCATCATCTGGCGAATGAAAAAGCGTGCAAGTTCGGTGCGGGGGCCTTTGCTGCCTTCGGCCAGCGCCGCCTTCAGCAGGTAATGCCCGCCCAGAACTAGCGCGAACGCACGCAAATATGGCACAGCCCCGGCAAACCGATTGTTGATATCATCCTGTTCCAGCATCCAGCTTGTGGTGGCGATCAGCGCCTGTTCGCTGGCACCCAGAAACGCCGCAAGATCGGGCAAGGTTTCTTCGGCCAGTGCAGCGGTTTGGCTGATCTCGGCCAGCATCGCAAAGGCGGCTTTTCCCTGGTCCATCAGCTTGCGGCCAACCAGGTCCATCGCTTGAATGCCATTGGTGCCTTCATAAATCGTGGTGACACGGACATCGCGCAGGTATTGCGCTGCACCGGTCTCTTCAATGAACCCCATGCCGCCATGCACCTGTAGGCCAGTGGCCGCCACTTCAACGCCAGTATCAGTGCCAAAGGCCTTGGCAATCGGTGTCAGCAACGCGGCGCGCGCAGCCATGTCAGCGTCCTTGGTTGCGGACGCCAGATCAATCGACACCGCGGTGTCATAAATAATTGCCCGGGCCGCGCTGATTTGTGCCTTCATTGTCAAAAGCATGCGCCTTACATCGGCGTGATCAATGATGCTGCCGGTGCCGCCGTCCAGCGGGGTTTTGCCCTGCTTACGCTCCTGCGCGAAAGAAAGCGCATGTTGGTAAGCGCCTTCAGCACTTCCCAGCCCCTGCATCGCCACACCAACACGGGCGTTGTTCATCATCGTGAACATCGCCTTCATCCCGGCATGTTCCGCACCGATCAGCCAGCCGGTCGCTCCGTCATATTCCATCACCGCCGTGGGGGAGCCGTGCAAGCCAAGCTTATGTTCCAGCGACACCACTTTCAGGCTGTTCGCTTTACCCGGATTGCCGTTTTCGTCGGGCAGGAATTTTGGCACCAGAAACAACGAAATCCCCTTGGTTCCCGGCACCCCGTCAGGCAGGCGCGCCAGCACCAGATGGCAGACGTTTTCGGTGAAATCGTTATCCCCCCAACTGATGAATATCTTCTGGCCCGACACGGCATATGTGCCGTCGCCATTGTCCAAGGCCTTAGACCGCAGCGCCCCCACGTCCGAGCCGGCCGCAGGTTCCGTCAGGTTCATCGTGCCAGCCCATTCGCCCGAAATCAGCTTGGGCAAATAGACCGCTTTCAAGGTGTCGCTGGCATGGTGTTCCAGAGCTTCGATCTGGCCCTGGCTCATCAAAGGGTTCAGTTGCAGGGACAGGCAAGCGCTGGCCATCATCTCGTTCATCGCAACGGCCAGAGTCTGGGGCAGCCCCATGCCGCCATGTTCAGGATCAGCCGCAATGCCGATCCAGCCACCGTCGGCAATCGCCTTATAGCCGTCCGCAAATCCAGGCGAGGTGCGCACAACACCGTTTTCCAGATAGGCCGGGTGCAAATCGCCATTGCGGTTGAGGGGGGCAAGCACCTCTTCCGCCAGTTTGGCGCCCTCGCTTAAAATCGCGTCGCGCAGGTCTTTGGTGGCTTCGGTAAAACGCTCAGTCTTGGCCAAACGCTCAATATCGACCACGTTTTCAAACAAGAATCTCAGTTCGGAAACAGGTGCTTTATAGGTCATTCTTGCCCTCTTTTACGCGATGGAAATTGCATCGGGGGTGTTCGCATTGTATGTCGGCCCAATTCCTGTGTTTTCTACGCAGGCTGGCTTGGCTTAACAACCGAAACGTTACGACGCAATGGACCGCCCTGAAACCGAAATCCTGTCCGCAGATGCCAAAGGTATCGCCGAGGCCGTTGCGATCTGGCGACGTGGCGGGCTTGTCGCGATGCCGACGGAAACGGTTTACGGATTGGGGGCTGACGCCTGCAACGGCGAAGCAGTTGCGCGGATTTATCAGGCCAAGCGGCGGCCCAGTTTCAATCCGCTGATCCTCCATGTGGCCGACCTTGAAACCGCGCAAAGGTTTGCTCGTTTCAGCCCCGGCGCGCTTGCCCTTGCTGAGGCGTTTTGGCCGGGCCCCCTTAGTCTGGTTTTGCCGGTGCGCCCGGAAAGTGGGCTGTCGCCCTTGGTCACGGCCGGGCTTGAAACCGTTGCCGTGCGGGTGCCAGCACATCCGCTGGCGCAGCAATTGCTGGCGACATTTGGCGGCGCGATTGCCGCCCCTTCGGCCAACCCATCCGGGCAGATCAGCCCGACCACGGTTGCGCATGTGCTTGCAGGGCTTGCCGGTAGGATCGACGCGGTGATTGACGGCGGTGCCTGCCCGGTTGGCTTGGAATCAACCATCGTTGCCCCTGATCCTGCCCCGGCCAGGCTGCTGCGCCCCGGCGGCCTACCGGTTGAGGCGATCAAGGCTGCCCTGCGCGCGCCGCTGGTGCAAGCGGCAGACCCCGCCAGACCACAAGCACCTGGGCAGCTGTCATCGCATTACGCCCCGGCGGCAAAGGTGCAGTTGAACGTCACAATGCCCGAAACGGATGCGCTGTGGCTTGGGTTCGGCCCTTACTGTGAAGGGGCCACGAGAAACCTGTCACAGGCCGGCGACATGGTGGAAGCGGCGGCGAATTTGTTTGGGATGCTGCACGATCTTGACGAACAGGCACGACATCTGGGGATTGCTGCCATCGCGGTTGCGCCGATCCCAAATCGCGGGCTGGGGCTGGCGATCAATGATCGTTTGAAACGCGCCGCAGCACCGCGCGACTAAAGCCCGCGATCAGGCCGTGCCACCGGTTGAAGATAGGAAACTAGGCGAAATGCCAAGGCTGGCGAGGGCGGCTTCCCACTTGTCGGCATCGCCTTTTGCAAAGACCAGATCATAGGTCGCATCACAGGTCAGCCAGCCATTGGCCTGAATTTCCCCCTCCAACTGGCCCGGCCCCCAGCCGGCATATCCGAGCGCCAGCAAGCAGTTTTCCGGCCCGTCGCCCTGCGAGATATCTTCCAGAATGTCGGTTGTCGCGGTCATGCCAAACCTGTCGTCAACCTTCAGCGTTGAATCCAATGATTCGTAGTCGTGGGAATGTAAGACGAAGCCCCGTCCGTGCTCAACTGGCCCCCCCAGATGAACCCTGATTTCGCGGGCTGCATCACTGACGGTGATGTTCAACTGCTCCAGCAGATCGGCGAATTTCAGCTCGGTCGCGGGCTTGTTGACGATCAGCCCCATTGCACCGTCTTCTGAATGCGCACACATGTAAATCACGCTGCGCTCAAATCTGGGATCCCCCATTGCGGGCATGGCAATTAACAGTTTGCCGTCCAGGTGCTTGGTTTTTTCAGGTTCGCTCATGCCCCGAAAGATGACCTCGCGACTGCATCGTTTCAAGACCCAATCACGACGGATGGCAATCTGTCGCCGAAATGTGAATTCCGTGCCGGGGCTTACGTCCCTATAGTGGCCGAAATGGAAGGAACCCGACCCTGATGATCCGCCTGATGCCACTTCTTGCCTCTTTGCTGGCAACCACCTGGGCCAACCTCGCGCCGGCGCAGGAACTTGCGGTTTCCGATGTGCCTGAGATTGACGATATCGTGCAGATCGACATGCTGCCGGGCTGGCAAAACGACAGCGGCGATCACATCGCGGCCCTCAGGGTGGTTTTGGCGCCCGGCTGGAAAACCTACTGGCGGGTTGCAGGCGAAACCGGCATCCCGCCGCAGTTCAACTGGTCAGGCTCGGTCAATGTGGCGTCGGTGCAGTATCTGTGGCCGCGCCCAGATGTTTTTACCGCCGATGGCGTGCAGGTGATCGGCTTTAAGAATGAGCTGATCCTGCCGATTCAGATCACACCGCATGATCCAAAGCAAGCGATCAGCGCCAGTGCAGCGTTGAATCTCGGCATCTGCAAGGATGTCTGCATGCCGATCTCGGCCGATATTAACCTTGATGCGGTGACAGGATCGGCGGGCGAACAGTTCCTGATCGAACTGGCGCTGGCAAATCGGCCGCAAGCCATCGGCATCGACGCCAAATCAAGTGTTGCCTGTGATCTGACCCCGATTGAGGACGGCTACCAAATCAAGGCCGCGTTCTCGTCCCCCAATGCCGGCAAGGGCACGGGGCTGGTGGTATTTGAGACGGCGCTTGACAACATCTGGGTCGCCCCGACCACCAGTCAGCGGCAGGGGGATGTCATCCTGGCGGAAACCTCGTTGATCAGCTTTGACGGGGCTGCTTTCAGTCTTGCACCCGATGATCTGCGGGTCACGATCATCTGGCCCGATCACGCTCTTGATATTCTGGGCTGCCCGCCAAGTTAAGCGTTGATTTCAGACATCCGCAAATTGCGCGCCCGGCTTCTGACCAAGCCGCATCACCAACGCGGATGCGGCAACGGCCAGCAGGCAGACCGCCACCATCGCCAAGCTGAAAACCCCGAAAACCAGCAGACCTGACGGCAGGAATTGCAGCCCGGGCAACATCAACGCCAGCGGCGGATAGACCGCTTGAAAGACCACGTAATATCCGATGCTGCCCGCGAAGACCAAAGCCCCGGCAAAACCTGCGGCCAGCAAGACCAGCCGCTGTGACCAAACCACATGCCTGCCGGAAAACATCCGCCGCAAGGCGACCATGCGCAGCGCAATATCCCGCTGCATCGCCAGCAAAGATGGCACTACCAGCAGCACAAGGATCAGGCCAAAACCAAGCCCGTAACACAACGTGATCACCGTCGGTTTCAGAAACTGCGCCTGGCTTGAGGATTCAAACAACAAAGGCATCAGGCCAAGCACAGTGGTCAATGTTGTCAATAAAACCGGTCGCAATCGGTCCGTCGCGGCATCAAGAATTGCCGTGGTAATATCGCGATCCCCGGCATATTCATCCACCGTTGTCACCAAAACGATCGAGTCGTTAATGATGATCCCGGTCATGCCAATCAGACCAACCACTGTGAACATCGACAGCGGAATATCCCAGGCGTTATGGCCATAAATCGTACCGGTCAAACCAAAGGGAATGATCGCCATCACCACAATCGGCCGGGTCCAGCTTGAGAATATCCAAGCCAGTGTCAGATAAATCCCGATCAGTGCCAGCATGAAGCCAAGCCGGGCGTCGGCCAGGAAATTACTCTCCTGCTCTTTCAAGCCAGCCATGCGGTAGGCCACCCCAAAATCGCTTTCGATAGAAGGCAGGATTTTTTCACCGATGAGGGCGCCGACTTCCTCAGCCCGTTTGGGATCGTCTTCGGAAATGTCGCCGGTCACCGACAAAATCCGCAGCCCGTTTTCGCGTAGAACCGAGGCGAAACCAGCGGTCGAAGTCACATTAACAATGTCAGACAAGGGCACGTAATTGCCCGCAGGCGTGCGCATCTGGGTGCGTTCCAGAAAATCCGCCGTCATCGCGTCATCCGGCAGTTTGACATTGATTTCGGCGGTGCGAACGCCCAGCGGAAAACTGGCGGCCGTGATGCCGTTCAGACGGTCCCGCAAGTCCCGCCCCAGCCCGTCAATCGTAAAGCCCAGCGCCTGACCTTGCGGGGTCAGTTCCAGCACCAACTCTTCCTTGTCATAGGCCATGTCATCTTCAAGCGAGGACACTTCAGGATACTGCGCCAACTGGCTTTTCAGCTTTTCCGAGGCCGCTTTCAGGACATCCGCCGTCGCCCCAAATAACTGAATATCAATCGCATCCCCCCCGGGGCCCGAGCGCCAGCCGTGAAACGACAGGGTTTCCAGCAACGGGTGTCGCCGAACCGAATCCTGCAAGTCTCCGAGAAACTGAAAGGACGAATAGGGTCTCAGGTCGGCATCAATAAGTTCAATCGAGACTGACCCCAACAAATCCGCGTCTTTCGTGGCTTCGCCTGTCAACCCGCGCCCGGCCGTGCCGCCAACCTCACCCATCACGAAATCAACGGGGTTTGTACCGTGCTCGGCCTCGTATTTCAGGGCCAATTCTTCGGTTGTGCGCTGCAATTCGCGCATCATTGCAATTGTATCGCCCCGGCTTGCCCCCGGCACCATCGCGAAATTACCGGTGATCGAGCCGCGCTCAGGCGCGTTGAAAAACCGCCATGTCACCTCGCCTGACAGAAACAGGTTTACCTGCGACACCAGCACCAAAATCACCCCGGCAAAGACCGGGTAGCGCAGGCGAATGATCCAAACCATGACCGGGCGGAACACCGTGAAGCGAAACCAGTTGAACCCCAGATTAACCACATGACTGGGCATATCATACCAATGCCGCTTGGTGATCGACGCCAAAGCGTGGCTCATGTGATGGGGCAGGATCAGGAAGCATTCGACCAGTGACGCCAGCAAAACCACGATTACTGTAAACGGGATATCCGCGATCAGGGTGCCAAACCGGCCTCCGATCGCGGTCAGGGCGAAAAAGGCGATTACTGTTGTAACTGTTGCTGACACCACGGGCGACGCCATGCGCCTTGCGGCGTTTACCGCCGCATCAACCGGGCTTTCGCCCAAATTTCGTGCCCGGAAATCGGCATGTTCCCCAACCACAATCGCGTCGTCAACGACAATGCCAAGCGTGATGATCAGCGCAAACAGCGACACCATATTGATCGTAAGACCGGCAACAAACATTAACGCAATCGCCGCGGCCATCGCAACCGGGATGCCTGCGGCGACCCAGAATGCGGTGCGGGCGTTCAGGAACAAAAACAGCAGGATCACCACCAGCCCAAGCCCGACCAAACCATTGTCCAGCAAGATCGAAAGGCGATCTGAAATCGCCTCTGCCCGGGTGCGGATTAGTTGCACCGTAACACCTTCGGGCAGAGTCCGCTGCAATTCGGCAGCGACGTTTTCAACCGTTGCCTGAAGCGAAATTGCATCGCCCTGATCTGCACGATCCACCCTGATCGAGATCGCCGGGTTCGGCCCCACGAAATAGCTGCGATCACGTGTCACGCCTTCGACCCTGATCGTCGCCACATCACTGACACGCAGTTTGGAGCCATCGGGTTCAGACCGGATCACAATCGCGCTGATTTCGTCGGCGCTGCGTTTCGCGATGCCGGTACGCACCCGTGCGGCCCCGCCTGCAACATCGCCTGCGGGATCGGCCTCGGCCTCTTCGGCGATGGCGTTGGCTATTTCGCGCAGGCTGACATTGTGCTGGATCAGCGTGTTTTCACTGACTTCGACCACCGTTTCGGGCGCTGAAATCCCCCTTATGGTGGTGCGCGTCACCCCTTCGCGAAACAGAAGTGCCACGAATTCATCGGCAAACCGCGCCAGTTGATCGGTGGAAACCGGGCCAGTGACAACCACATCCGTCACCCGATCACGCCATGCCCCGCGCCTGACAACCGGGTCTTCGGCCTCGTCTGGTAGGCTGGTGATCGCGTCAACCGCGACTTTCACATCCTCACCCGCGCGGGCCATGTCGGTGCCGGGATCAAACTCCATCCGGATCAGGGCGCGCCCCTCAAACGAGGTAGAGTTGATCGTTTCAACCCCTTCTACCGTCAGCAAGGAGGGTTCCATCACCTGGACGATGCCATTATCGACATCCTCTGGCCCGGCACCTTTCCAAACCACCGAAATGCTGATCTGTTCGATCACCACATCAGGGAAAAACTGTGACCGGATCTTGGTGCTGGCCAGAACCCCGAGCACCAGCATGATCACCAGTAACAAATTGGCAGCAGTGCCGTGGCGGGTGAAATAATTCAGCAGCCCACCGGCGCGCTTGGATGAAAACCCGCGCGGTGCCATGTCAGCCCCCCATCCGGGATTCAATCCGCGTGACCATTTCCACCGGCACCTGATCCTGGTTGAGGCGGGTTATGATCCTGTCTTTGACGTCCTGGGGTAAATTGGGAGCCGCTTCGATGAACTTGATCAGCTTTGCACGGCGTTCGGGCGTCAGTTCCAAAGTTTCCGGCGCATCAGGAATAGCCGCATCCTTGCGCACAGGGTTGACGCGGATACCGGCCCCTAAAACGGGCGAGCGGGCCTCGACGATTTCACGGCCATAAAGTTCCCGCGCGCGAAGGATCACTGTATCGCCCTGGCGGCGCAGGATGTTCACGCTGACTTCTTCAAGACGTTCGTTTTCGCCCAGCACCAGCACATTGCCGGACGCGTCAAGCGCGGTTGCGGGCAAAACCGCAACCTGCTCAAGCGGTGGTTCAACCACTTCGACGCTGACGAAATCACCGGGCCGGAAGGTCACGGCACTTTCGGCAGGCAGGCGGGCAAAAATCTGGCGCCCGGTCTGGCCATCGCCAACCTCCGCCCCGACGCGTTCGATCACGCCTTTGGCGGTGACAGCCTCGCCAAACAGGTCCAGCCGCACCTTCACATCACCGGTGGCTTGGCCGCCATTGGCCGAAACCAGCCGCGCATATTGCACGCTTGAAAGCCGGAAGGTCACTTCAATCGCACTGGGGTCAATCAGCCGCCCGATCCGTTCATTGGTGCCAATCAGCCCCCCCTGCAACACACTGACGGTGCTCAGCACCCCGTCAAATTCAGCGAAAACTTCGGTGTTGCGCAGGCGACGGCGGGCTTCTTCCAGGCCGATTTCGCGTTTGGACAGCGCCGTTCCGGCCCGGTTTACCCGCGCTTCAGCCTGGGCCAGGGCCTGCCGCTTGGCCAAAACCGCCTGATCCGCCGCTGACAAGGCCAAGGCGGCGGTTTCAACGGCGGCTTCGGTGCCGACACCGCGTTCCAGCAGGTTTTCCTGACGCCTTAACGCGGCCTGGCGCAGCTTGGCCTGGGTGCGGGCGGCGGCCAATTCGTCATGCGCAAGTTCAAGGGCCGCACGGCTTTCGGTGAGTTCTGCATTCGCCTCGGTCAGTTCGGTCAAGCTGACATCAAGGGCCGATTGCGCGTCGGCGGGATCGAGCCTAACCAGCAACTCACCAGCTTTAATCCGCCCGCCTTCGATGAAATTCGGCGACAGTTCGACAATCGTGCCGCTGATCGGCGCGCGTAAATCAAGGGTGCGGCGGCTGCGGATTTCGCCATAAGTCGTGATGACCGGGCTGACATCAGTGCGCGTCACTTGCACGACGTTAACCGAAAACACCCGCTCGCGCGCCGGTCGGCTGACGCTTTGACGGGCCCAGCGCTCTTCCAGGGTTGTCCGAACCGAGCCTGCGGCCAAAGCCAGAAGTCCCAGCGTCAGCGCAAGTAAGAACAAACCCATCAAGCTGCGTTGCATGAATCTCATCTATTGTGACCTCCGGGTCGTGCGGCGTGTTCGCGACGGCAAAGGTTATCATGCCGCCAAGTGATTTCTATGGCTATGCAACAAAACGTGCGCGGCAATCATTTCCGTCGTTTGTTTTCTTCCAGACGGGGCATGATTTCGACAAAATTACAAGGCGCGTGGCGGTAATCAAGCTGATGCACCAGGATTTCGTCCCAACCATCCTTGCAGGCACCGGGGCTGCCGGGCAGTGCAAACATATAGGTGCCGTTTGCCACGCCACCACAGGCCCGGGATTGCACTGCCGAGGTGCCTATTTTCTGTACGGAAATCATGGTGAACAAGGTCGAAAAGGCGTCGATTTCCTTTTCGTAAACGTCCCGATGCGCCTCCACCGTGACATCGCGCCCGGTCAGGCCGGTGCCGCCGGTGGAAATCACCACGTCGATTTTTGGATCAAGCGACCATGTGCGCAAAAGCCCGGCGATTTCCGCCCGTTCATCCGGCAGGATTTCCCGGGTCGCAACCCTATGGCCCGCTTTTTCAATCCGCTCGACAAGCACCTGACCTGACCGGTCATCGGCCAGCGCGCGGCTGTCAGACAAGGTCAGGACCGCGATGTTCAGCGGTATAAACGCGTTGCCAGGACTAATTTGCGACATCTGTTTTTTCCTTAAGCCGTGCATTCACTTCCAATAGATCAGCCCAGCTTTCGCGTTTGCGCGCGGGCGTCCGCAACAGATAGGCCGGATGAAACATCGGCATCGCAGGCAGGCCCATGACCTTGGCCCATGTGCCGCGAAGCCGCGTGATGCCGGAGCTGCCAAGCAAGGCCTGGCAGGCAATGTTGCCCATCAAAATCAAAACATCCGGCTGCGCCAATTCGATATGGCGTTTCAGAAACGGCAACAGCATGGCGATTTCTTCGGGCTTGGGATCGCGGTTTTGGGGTGGCCGCCAAGGCAGGACATTAGTGATGTAAACCGCTTGCGCCGCCGCCTCGGTCCCCCGCGCCAAATCAATCGCGGCCAGCATTTTATCAAGCAATTGCCCCGCACGGCCCACAAAAGGCTTGCCGGCAAGATCCTCGTCGCGTCCCGGGGCCTCGCCAATGATCATCACTCGGCCCGCCGGATTGCCATCGGCAAACACCAGGTTTCGCGCGCCTTTCTTGAGGGTGCAAAACTCATAAGCCGCCAGGGCTTCCTGCAATTCCGACAAATTACGCGCAGCCCCGGCCAAACGGGTGGCCGCAGTGATGGCTTTGGCGGATTGCTCGGCATCACTGGGCGGGCGGGCTGCTGGCGGTGGCTCAGCTTTTTGCGCGGCAAGGGGCTTTGCGGCAGCAAGCTTTGCCATGTCTTCTGCCGTTTCATAGCGGTTGAGCGGGGCATCCCCGATGGCTTCATCCGCGCCAAGGTCAATCTGCCAGTCCAGCATCGCAAGGGCCTCGGAAAACGTGATACCCGGCTCTGTTACAGCTATGCTCATTGGGATTCCCTTTCAGCCTAACATTATGCCCGGCCAGCACGGGCGTAAATCCCTTGTTTGCCTGCGCCCCGCCACCTATAAAACGCCAAACGGCCAAAACTGAGAGAGCGAATGGGTTTTTCCGCGCGACATCTTCTGGGGATTGAGCCCCTGTCCCGGGACGATATTCTTGCCATCCTAGATCGTGCCGACCATTACGTTGATCTGAACCGCCAGTCCCACAAACATGCCGACGCGCTAAAGGGCATGACCCAGGTCAACATGTTCTTTGAAAACTCAACCCGGACGCAAGCCAGTTTTGAGCTGGCCGGCAAGCGCTTGGGGGCCGATGTGATGAACATGTCGATGCAGACCTCGTCGATCAAAAAGGGCGAATCGCTGATCGACACGGCGCTGACCCTGAACGCCATGCATCTTGACCTTCTGGTCGTGCGCCACCCCAGTTCGGGTGCGGTTAACCTGCTGGCGGAAAAGGTCAATTGCGCGGTGCTGAACGCAGGCGACGGGCGGCATGAACATCCCACCCAGGCCCTGTTGGACGCGCTGACGATCCGCCGCGCCAAGGGGCGATTGCATCGGCTGAACATTGCAATTTGCGGCGATATTGCCCATTCGAGGGTGGCGAGGTCCAACATCATGCTGCTGGGCAAGATGGAGAACCGGATACGCCTGATCGGCCCGAAAACCCTGATGCCCGCCGGGATCGAGGATTTCGGGGTCGAAGTTTACGACGACATGCGCGCGGGCCTCAAGGATGTGGACGTGGTGATGATGCTGCGCTTGCAAAAAGAGCGGATGGATGGCGGTTTCATCCCGTCTGAGCGTGAGTTTTATCATCGCTACGGCCTTGATTTTGAAAAGCTTGGTCATGCCAAACCTGACGCCATCGTGATGCACCCGGCCCCGATGAACCGTGGGGTCGAGATCGACGGAACCCTGGCCGATGACATCAACCGCTCGGTCATTCAGGATCAGGTTGAAATGGGTGTGGCGGTGCGCATGGCGGCGATGGAACTTCTGGTTCAGAACCGTCGCACGGGTGCAACCGAACAGGCACGACCATGACTGCGACCGATGGCTGGGAAGGCATCCTTGACGCGGATGAAGACATCATCTGGCAAGGCCGCCCCGACAGCAAGATTGCCTGGGGCGCCAGCAATATCTTTACCATGATATTCGGTTTGTTCTTCGCCGGGTTCGCGCTGTTTTGGATGGTGATGGCCTCAATGGCAGGCGGATTTTTCTGGATGTTCGGCCTGATCCATTTCACGGTCGGCATCGGCATCGCCTTTGG
>CAYXXQ010000012.1:0-9814 GCA_964469075.1 uncultured Rhodobacter sp. | reverse complement strand
ACCGGCATCGTGGTTGATTGCAAAGGCAAATGCCTGGCGCCGGGCATCGTTGATATCGGTGTGAAAATCGGCGAACCGGGGGAGCGGCACAAAGAAAGCTTTCGCACCGCCGGGCAGGCTGCTGCCGCCGGGGGCGTGACCACGATTGTAATGCGGGCCGACACGTCGCCTGCGATCGACACACCGGAAACCTTGGCCTTTGTGTTGAACCGGGCGCGCGAAGAAACTGATATCCGGGTGCATCCGATGGCCGCCCTCACCAAGGCGCGGCAAGGCCAGGAAATGACCGAGATCGGCTTTCTGCTGGATGCTGGGGCGCTGGCCTTTTCCGACGGTGATGCGGTTACCACCGACCCCAAGGTTTTCGCACGCTGCCTGACCTATGCCAACGCCCTGAACGCGCTGGTGATCGGCCACCCCCAGGATCCGGGCCTTAGCCGTGGGGCCGCAGTAACAAGCGGCAAGTTTGCCACCAAGCAGGGGTTGCCAGGGGTTTCGCCAATGGCTGAACGCATCGGGTTGGAGCGTGACCTGGCTTTGGTTGAAATGACCTCAGCGCGCTATCACGCCGATCAGATCACGACCCGCGCGGCCCTCCCTGCCCTTCGGCGCGCGAAAGAGGCCGGGCTTGATGTCTCAGCCGGGGTGTCGATCCATCACCTGACGCTGAACGAGTTGGACGTTGCCGATTACCGGTCGTTTTTCAAGGTAAAACCCCCGCTCAGGGCCGAACAGGATCGCCTGGCGGTGGTGGAAGCCGTCAGCGAAGGTCTGATCGACATCATCTGTTCGATGCACACCCCGCAAGACGAGGAAAGCAAACGCCTGCCCTTTGAAGAGGCTGCAAGTGGCGCCGTCGCCCTTGAAACCCTGCTGCCTGCGGCCATGCAGCTTGTCCATGCCGGGGCGTTGGATTTGCCAACCCTGTTTCGCGCAATCGCGCTAAACCCGGCCAAACGCCTTGGCCTTGACGCCGGGCGACTGGCGGTTGGTGCACCTGCCGATCTGGTGCTGTTTGACCCGGATGCGCCCTTTGTGCTGGACCGATTCAAGCTGAAATCGAAATCCAAGAATACCCCGTTTGACGGTCGCCGAATGCAGGGTAAGGTGATCGCCACCTATGTCAGTGGCAATCTGGTTTACGGAGAACCCGGATAATGTTTCCAGCACTTGAAACCGCGCCTCTGGCGCTGCTTGTCGTGGCAATCGCGTCTTACCTGCTGGGCTCCATCCCGTTTGGTATAGTGCTGGCGCGCGTGATGGGCCTTGGCAATCTGCGCGAGATCGGTTCAGGCAATATCGGTGCTACCAATGTTTTGCGCACCGGCAACAAGCCAGCGGCGGCGTTGACGTTGATCTTTGACGCGGGCAAGGGCGCGTTGGCGGTTCTGTTAGCCGGGTGTTATTTCGGCGCTGATGCGGCGCAACTGGCCGGGCTCAGCGCGTTTTTGGGGCATCTCTTTCCGATCTGGCTGCGGTTTCGCGGCGGCAAGGGGGTTGCGACATTCCTTGGCCTGATCCTGGCATTGAATTTCTGGGCCGGGCTGGCCGCCTGCGCGACCTGGCTGCTGGTTGCGGCTTTGCTGCGCTATTCGTCATTGGCCGCCCTGATTTCTGCCGCCGCGACGCCCGTCTGGCTGGCGCTTTTGGGCATGCCCACGGCAAGCGGCATGGCGGCCGTGATGGCGGTTTTGATCTGGTGGCGGCATTCGGACAACATTTCCAGGATGCGCTCGGGTCAAGAGACTAAAATTGGTAACAAATCTTAGGAAGTTCTATGGATTTCGCGACAGCCGTTCAAACCTGTTTCCGAAAATACATTGTGTTCAGCGGGCGCGCGCAGCGGTCTGAATACTGGTATTGGGTGCTGTTCATGATCCTGGCCAACATCGCGATCAGCTTTTTGGAAGCCGTCATCAACGATATGGCCACCGGCAATGCCGGCCTTCTGAACGCGGCCTTTTCCATCGCCACGCTGTTGCCGGGCGTATCCGTCGTAGTTCGTCGCTTGCATGACACCAACCGGTCAGGATGGTGGTACTGGATCGTGCTGGTGCCGATTGTCGGGATCATTATTTTGCTGGTCTGGCTGGCGACTAAAGGCAGCGATGGGCCAAATGATTTCGGTCATGATCCGTTAGATGACGACACCTGGATCGATCATACCGGCCCGGGTGATGGCAACGACGGGCGTGACGGCGCCGATTTGCGGCCTTCCGATCTGCCAAGTGTCAAGCGTCGCAGATAGGCCGTAGCCGCGAATTCACCGCGGATCGTGCCGCATGTTAAGGCCCATCGCCAGGATCAGGCCAGCGCCTGCCAAACCGGCGATTGCCCAGAAGGCCGCGCGCCAGTCATCGCCGCCACTGACCGCCCAGGCCGCCAGCATCGGGCCGATGATCTGGCCGATGCCTGCCCCCTGAAAGAACAGGCCTGACAGCACCGGCACCTCGGTCTGATCGCGGGCAAGCATCGGGATCGAGGCCCAGACGAGGGCTGGCGGAATGCCAGCCGCTAAGCTGAACATAATCCCTGCGCCAACGCGTGAAGTTTGCCTGAATTCCGGCCCCAGCAGGATCGCTGCAAAAACGATCATACCCGCGAAACCCGCCGCGTAAAGCAACCGCAGATCAGCGCCTTTATGCAGTAACCACCCGGCTAGAATATTGGTCGAAATCAGCGCAATCGCCCCCGTGAACGAGATAATCGCCGCCTGGTTTGCCGCCATCCCGAAGGTATCAACCAGCATCGTCGGCAGAAACGCCAGCACGATCAGATTTGACGAGGAAAACGCGACAAACACCAGCGTTGTCAGCGCCACGTTGCGGCGAAACATCCCTCGTAGGGTCGCCGCCGCCGACACGACCTGCACGCTAAGCTGGGTTTTGGTCGCGCCATAAAGGATGACCGCCGCCAAAGCAGGCAGGATCGCAGCCACGCGAAAAACGCCGCGCCAGCCGATATCGTCCAGAAAGAAAAACGCGATCAGCATCATCAGGGCAACGCCCGCAGGCAGCCAGGTGGCCCAGATACCCAGCGCCAGCATCCTGTCGCGCGGCTGGGTGGCCGGTTGAATAACCGCAGGCATCGCGGTGACTGTCAGGGCAAATCCGAACGCCTCGATCACCCGGCTGGTCAGAAGCACGTTCACCCCATCCGCCCCGGCCCCCGCGACAGAGCCGATGGCGACAAGCGCCAGCCCGGTCAGCCCGGCCCGGCGCGCCCCCATGCGGCGGGTGATCGTGCCAAAGACGATACCGATGGTGGCGGCCACGACCGAAATCAGCGACACATACGTCGCAAGCAAGGTTATATCCGCGCCAAATTCCGCACGGATCAGCGGCAGGGTCGCCGCCGCTTTGCCCATCTGCAACGCGATTGTGATGCCAGCGAAGGTCGCGGCATAGACAATCGCCCAGTCGGTTTGACGGGCTGGATCAGTAGCTGAAGTCGTCATAAATCCGGCTCAGATCGCCCTTCCAGTCGCCATTGTATTTTTCCATCAACTCGTCAGCCGGGGTGCGGCCATCGGCGACGGTTTCCTGCAGGGCGTTCAGGAAATGGGTTTCATCAGGCAGCATGCCCCCGACCCCCGGCATGGCGCGGGCTTTCAAACCAGCCTCGGCGATTTCCAGAACCTCGGCGGCCAGATCACGCATGTTGCGCCCGCCAACTTCGGAATGCAGCCCCCCGACCGAGGCCATGACCCGCCAATTATCCCGCGTTTCGGCATCCCAGTCCTTGCACAAATCCCAAGCAGCATCCAACGCCGTTTGATCGTAAAGCAAACCGACCCACAGGGCCGGCAGCGCGCATAAGCGCCGCCACGGGCCGCCATCGGCTCCGCGCATTTCCATATATTGCTTGATCCGCGCTTCGGGGAAGATGGTCGTCAGATGATCGGCCCAGTCCGACAGGGTCGGCGTCTGCCCTGGCAAGGCTGGCAATTTGCCTTTCAGGAAATCACGGAACGACTGGCCAAGCGCGTCGATATATTGCCCGTCGCGATAGACAAAATACATCGGCACATCGAGCGCGTAATCAACATAGCGATCAAACCCCATGCCGTCTTCAAACACAAACGGCAAAGTGCCGGTGCGGGCCGGATCAAGATCGCGCCAGACCCGGCTGCGCCAGCTTTGATGACCGTTCACCTTGCCTTCAAAAAACGGCGAGTTGGCAAACAGCGCGGTCGCAACCGGTTGCAAGGCCAAGGCGACGCGAAATTTCTGCACCATGTCCGCCTCGGAGGCGAAATCAAGATTCACCTGCACGGTGCAGGTCCGGTACATCATCTGTTTGCCGTGGGTGCCGACCCGGTCCATATAGTCGTTCATCAACCGGTAGCGGCCTTTGGGCATCATCGGCATCTGGTCATGTGTCCAGTCAGGGGCCGCCCCCAGGCCAATGAACCCGGCACCGATTTCATCGGCGATCTCGCGCACCTCTTTCAGGTGTTCGTTCACCTCGTCACAGGTCTGGTGGATGCTTTCCAGGGGCGCGCCCGACAATTCCAGCTGTCCGCCCGGCTCCAGCGACACATTCGCTCCATCCTTGACCAAGCCGATGATATTGTCGCCTTCCTTGACTTCCTGCCAGCCATACCGGTCACGCAGCCCCGTCAGCATCGCCTTGATCGAGCATTTGCCGTCATAAGGCAGCGGCAGGTGGTTTACCTTGTCATAGCCGAATTTTTCATGCTCGGTACCGATCCGCCACGTATCTTTGGGCTTGCAGCCCGAGGCCAGGTATTCCGCCAATTGGTCGTGATGTTCGATCGGCCCGCCGCCGGATTGTGGGATAGACATGAGGCAATAGGCTCCGCTTTTCTGGGCGTCATTTCAAATCTAAAGGGTCAGGAACGGTGTCTTAAGTCAAGGCACGAAATCCAGGTGAGCCGCGCCAAATCACGTCGCGGTGATCGTTGCCGGACTTCAGCGCCGCCACCAATCGCGCCGGGTCCACCCCCGGTAAAACCGAAAACGCATCAAACAGCTTTTCCGCACCAGCCGCGTTGACCGAGATAAACAAGGTCGGTCCTTCGGACTGCTTCAAGACCCAAACCCGGCCCTGTCCCAGCTTACTGCGAAGCTCCAACCTTGTCATCGCCTCAAGATCGACCGAGCCGCCGCCAACCGGCGTCAAATAGCTGATCCGGCGTTCATGCACCTCAACCAGCCCCGGCCCGGTGGCGTCCTGACGAAACTGAACCCGGCGATAGGCGGCCCAGAACATCGCTGCGGCAAAGGCGATCAGGATGACGCCAAGGGCCTGGGCCATCCAGTCATACCGCGCAAGACCGCGCCACAGAAACCGCAGGCCGATCAGACCCAGCAGAACCGCGATTGCGGGTTCTGCCCAGCGGCTAAGTTTCTTGCGCAATTCCGGCCGGATGAAACCGCTCATCGCCAATCTCCCAATTCGGATTGCCACAGGGTAAGGGCTGCGATTGCAGCGGTGTCAGCACGCAGGATGCGCGGACCAAGGCTGACCGGGGTGACAAAGGCAAGGCTGCGCAGTTTCGCCTGTTCTTCCGGGGAAAACCCGCCTTCAGGGCCGATCAGGATCGCCCATTTCGCCACATCCGGTGCCGCTGCCAGCCCGGCTTTTGCCGAGGTCAGACTTTCGTCACAAAACATGATCTGGCGGTCTTCGGGCCAGCTTGCCAACACATCGTCCAGCCGCTTCAGCGCCGCCACTTCGGGCACAAAGGTGCTGCCGCATTGTTCGGCAGCCTCAATCGCATGGGCGGTTTGCTTGTCCTGACGCATGCGGTCGGAATTGGTGAAACGCGTCTGCACCGGCTGAATGCGGGCGATCCCCAACTCGGTGGCTTTTTCAACGATGAAATCTGTGCGCGCGCGTTTAATCGGGGCAAATAGCAGCCAGATATCCCGCGGATTTTGCTGGGCTGCGGCCGGCTCTTTACAGGTCAGGATGCCACCGCGTTTGCCCGCGTCTGCCACCTCGGCGGTCCATTCACCGTCGCGACCATTAAACAGCGCAATGTCCGCCCCAACCGATTGCCGCATCACGCCAAACAGGTAATGCGCCTGATCGCGAGACAGCGGAACAGATTGCGCCGCCCCCAAAGGAGCGTCTACATAGAGCCTGATTTTCGCGCGTGTCCCAGCCATAGGCCCTGTTTATGACCACCGAAACCCAAATGCCAGAGGACAAAGACACAGGCCGTGTCGCCGATGCTGCCGCATCCAATTGGGTTGACCGGTTTGCGCCCCCCTGGTCACGCCCCTACCTGCGCCTGTCGCGCGCGGACCGACCTGCGGGAACCTGGTTGCTGCTGCTGCCATGTTGGTGGGGTGTCGGGCTTGCGGCGGCCGCCGATCCGAACGGTGGCAGTCTGGCCGATCTGTGGATCGTGCTGGCCTGCGGGATCGGCGCCTTTTTGATGCGCGGTGCCGGATGCACATGGAACGACATCACCGACCGTGAATTTGATGCCGAGGTTGCGCGCACCAGATCACGCCCGATCCCATCAGGTCAGGTCAGCGTCAAACAAGCAGCAATCTGGATGGCGTTGCAGGCCCTGATCGCCTTTGCGGTGTTACTGACCTTGAACGCGGCAGCCATTGGCCTTGGCATCCTGGCACTTTTGCCGGTGGTTATTTACCCCTTTGCCAAGCGGTTTACCTGGTGGCCGCAGGTGTTTCTGGGCATCGCCTTTAACTGGGGGGCGCTGCTGGCCTGGGCCGCGCATTACGGCAGTTTGGGCTGGCCGCCGGTGCTTTTGTATCTGGCCGGGATCAGTTGGACGCTGTTTTACGATACGATATACGCCCATCAGGACAGGGACGACGACGCATTGATCGGCATCAAATCAACCGCCCGGCTGTTCGCTGAAAATACCCATCGCTGGCTGAGGGGCTTCTTTGTGTTAAGCGTCGCTTTGATGGCGGCCTCTGTGATCATGGCGCTTGCGCCGTTTGCCGGGATGCCCGCGATGGCAGCGGCGCTGATCGGGGTCTGGGCGTTTGGCTGGCACATGGCTTGGCAGCTTCGTCGCCTGGATATCGACAATCCTGATATTTGCCTGAAACTGTTTCGCGCCAACCGCGATGCTGGGCTGATCCCTGTGCTGTTTTTCGCCGTAGCCACGATACTGTGATTGAACGCCCCCTATTGCCTGAGGTAGAACCCTGCCAGACACCACGGGGATCACAGACAATCTATGCAGCGACTGGCCCTTTTCATCGGCGCATTGGTAGTGACGCTTGCGCTTGCTTTCAGTTTTCTGGCGGCAAGCCTGATGGCGAATTATCTGGAGCGCAGCACCGAACGGCAGGTGCGCACCACCCTGATCGAACAGGGGTTTTCCTGGACGACCGTTCGGGTGGACGGGCTGATCGTCAATCTGGCGGGCCCGGCCCCCAGTGAAGGCGCGCGGTTCAATGCGCTGAAGGCGATCAAGGCGCTGGTCAATGGCGGGCGCATTCGCGACAGCATCACCATTGTTGTGCCGGATGATCTTTATGCGCCGAAATTTTCGCTTGAAATGCTGCGCAATGGCGACGGAATTTCGCTGATTGGCCTCATTCCCGAGGCGACGGGCCGCCAGTTTGTGCTTGATTCTATCGACGGGATTGACGACGAAACCACCGTCACCGACATGCTGGAAACCACCGACTACCCTGAACCTGAAGGCTGGAAAGCAGCCGTCGATTTCGCGCTGGATAGCCTGAAATCCTTGCCGCGGTCCAAAATCTCGGTGGTGCCGCAGGAAGTGACGATCACCGCCATTACCGACAGCCAGGACGAAAAGCTGGAAATCGAGGGCATGCTTTCGGACAACCGCCCGGAACCTGTGGCGTTGAACATGCATATTTCGGCCCCTCGGCCAGTGATCACACCGTTCAGCCTGCGCCTGATCAAAGACGCTTCCGGCACGCGGTTTGACAGCTGTTCGGCCGATAGCGACGCGGCCCGCTCCCGCATTTTGGCATCAGCTCGCCGCGCAGGATTTGATGGCCTGGCCGAATGTACCGTCGGTCTTGGGGTTCCAACCCCACGCTGGGGCGAGGCGGTCGAGACCGCGATTGGGGCGATCACCGCCCTTGGCGGCGGCAGCCTGACGTTTTCGGATGCTGACATCACGCTGGTCGCGCCGGAAAACACCGCCCAGGTCGATTTTGACCGGATCATTCATGCGTTTGAACAATCGCTGCCGGATGTGTTTTCCGTGCATGCGGTTCTGCCGCCCAAACCGGCGGTTGAAGGCGCTGTCGCCGCCCTGGAAACGCCCGAGCTTTCGGCCACCAAAAGCCCCGAAGGCCTGGTGCAATTGCGTGGCCGACTGCGAACCGAACGGTCAAAAACCGCGATCCACAATTTCGCTTTGGCGCAGTTTGGCAGTGACAATCTGCACGACACCACCCGCATCGACGAATCTCTGCCCGATGGCTGGCCGCTGCGGGTGCTGGCCGGGATCGAAGCGCTGGCAAAACTGCACAACGGGATTTTGCTGGTCCAGCCTAATATGCTGGAACTGCGCGGGATTTCGGACCGGCCTGAGGCGCGGACTGAGGTTACCCAGATATTGTCAGAAAAGCTGGGCGATGCCTCGCAATTCAAGATCGACATTACGTATCAGGATTCACTGAACCGGCAGGTGATCCTGCCGACACCGCAGGAATGTGTCGACCGGATCAACGCGATTTTTGCGGAAAACAAGATCGAATTTGCCCCCTCCTCAACCCGGATTGAAGGCGGCGCGTTTCAGGTGGTGGAGCGCATCGCGATCGCGATGGCCGACTGCATCGAGGTTGCGATGGAAATTGGCGGCCACACCGACAGCCAGGGCCGCGAAGCGATGAACCTGACCTTAAGCCAGGCCCGGGCCGAAGCGGTGCTGGACGCGCTGCTCAGCCTTGAAGTGCTGACGACCCATCTAAGCGCCAAGGGGTATGGCGAAAGCCAGCCGGTCGCTGACAACGGCACCGAAGAAGGCCGCGCGGCCAACCGGCGGATCGAGTTTAAGCTTGTCGGCGTGACGGATCCTGCGGATCAGGGCGATGCGACCGAGGCGGATACCCTGGCGCAGGACGCAGACGAAGAAGGCACCGACCCGGACATCGAACATGATCCCGACCATGACGCTGACTCTGATGCGGAGATGGTGGAAGTGGACGGCCCCAGCGACAACACCGAAGAAGATCTTGGTGACGATATGACATCTGAAGAAGAAGCGGAGAACACCGATGGGCAGGACTGAACTCGTCATCATAATGGCCCTCATTCTGCTTTTGGCCTTTGGCCTTGGCTGGGCCGGACACTGGTTGTTTCGCAAATTCAATCGCGTCGACACCTCAAACGTGGCGGAACTTGACCACATGGCCAGCGCCCTGCACGAGGCCGAGGAAACCCGCGACGAAGCCATCGCCTATATGCAGAGCCGTGAGGCAGAGTTGATGGGACAGCTAGGTCAATATGACGCCGAATTGCGGGCCGCGATGGACGGGTTGGGCGAAGCCCGGCGCGAGGCGGAAGAACTGCGTGCCTATATTGACGCCAACAGTTGATTTGCAAGGTGGACCTTTGTCCTTGTGGGGGCTTTCCTTGGCGCAGAACTGATCGGCAGCCGATGCCTCCGGCGGGGATGTTTTTGAAAGAAAGAATGGGTGGGAGCGGCTGAGTTGCCTCAGCGCCAGCGGTCGAGGGCTTGTTCGTCGGCGTCTTTGCTGTCGACCCAGTTTTCGCCGTCGGTCGTCACTTCCTTTTTCCAGAAAGGCGCGCGGGATTTCAAGTAGTCCATCAGGAATTCCGCCGCCTCAAACGCCGCCTTGCGATGCGGCGAGGC
>CAYXXQ010000011.1:0-24636 GCA_964469075.1 uncultured Rhodobacter sp. | reverse complement strand
TTGCTGGAACAGCAGGTGAAAACCCTGCATGGCCGCACCCCTTTGGTTTTTGGCACGCCCGACAAGGTGGGCCGCGTCGCCACCTATCACGACCTTCCCGAAAATGAGACATCGGCCCTGTTCCGCGAACGCGGCCTGTTCAGAGACTAAGGAATTTTCCCATGAGCAAGAAGCACCCCATCATCTCGGTCACCGGGTCGTCCGGCGCGGGCACTTCGACGGTCAAACACACGTTTGATCAGATTTTCCGCCGCGAAGGCGTGACCTCGGTTTCAATCGAGGGCGATGCCTTTCACCGCTATAACCGCGTCGATATGAAGGCCGAACTGGAACGCCGCCTGTCCGAAGGCGACCATTCCTTCAGCCATTTCAGCTATGAAGCGAATGAGCTGGAAGAGCTGGAAAACGTGTTCCGCATCTATGGCGAAACCGGTAGTGGTCGCACCCGCACCTATGTCCATAACGCCCAGGAGGCAGAGCAGCACAAGACCCCGACGGGCGAATTTACCGACTGGCGCGACTTTCCCGATGGCTCAGACATCTTGTTTTATGAAGGTCTGCATGGGGCGGTGCGCGCTGACGGTCTGAACATCGCCCAGCAAGCCGATCTGAAAATTGGCGTCGTGCCGGTGATCAATCTGGAATGGACGCAAAAGATCCATCGCGACAAGGCTGAGCGCGGCTATTCAACCGAGGCGGTCACGGACGTGATCCTGCGCCGGATGGATGCCTATGTGAAATGTATCGTGCCGCAGTTTTCCCAAACTGACATCAACTTTCAGCGGGTGCCGGTTGTCGATACCTCAAACCCGTTCATCGCACGCACCATCCCGACACCGGATGAAAGCCTGGTGGTCATCCGCTTTGCAAATCCGCGCGGGATTGATTTCCCTTATCTGACCCAGATGATACACGGCAGTTGGATGAGCCGTGCAAATTCCATCGTTATCCCCGGCAACAAGATGGATCTGGCGATGCAGCTGATCCTGACGCCTCTGATCATGCGGCTGAAAGACAACGCCAGACGCGCCTAAAGGACACGACCAATGACCCAAGCAAACGAAAAGATGATGGCAAACGCGATCCGCGCCCTGGCGATGGATGCGGTGCAGGCTGCCAATTCCGGCCACCCCGGTATGCCGATGGGCATGGCCGATGTGGCGACGGTGCTGTTCAACCGGTTCATCAATATTGACCCGTCAACACCGAAATGGGCCGATCGCGACCGCTTTGTGTTGTCCGCCGGGCATGGCTCGATGCTGCTTTATGCGGTCAATCACCTGATGGGCTATGCCGATATGGACATGGACCAGATCCGCAATTTCCGCCAGTGGGGCTATCGCACCGCGGGCCACCCGGAATATGGCCATGCGGATGGGATCGAAGTCACCACCGGCCCCTTGGGGCAAGGTCTGGCCACTGCCGTTGGAATGGCCCTGGCCGAACGGATGCAAAACGCCCGTTTTGGCGATGATCTGGTTGATCACTGGACCTACGTGATTGCCGGCGACGGGTGCCTGATGGAAGGCATCAGCCACGAAGCGATTGATCTGGCCGGGCATCTTGGCCTTGGCAGGATGGTGGTGCTGTGGGACGACAACGAAATCACTATTGACGGGTCGACCAATATTTCAACCTCGACTGATCAGTTGGCCCGGTTTGAAGCGGCTGGCTGGCACGCCCAGCGTGTTGACGGCCATGATGCCGACGCCATCGCCAAAGCGATTGCCGCCGCACAGGCCGATGGGCGTCCGTCCTTGATCGCCTGCAAAACCATCATCGGTTTTGGCGCGCCAAACAAACAAGGCACCTCGGCCACCCACGGCGCACCTTTGGGCGACGCTGAAATCGCCGCTGCGCGGGAAGTTCTGGGCTGGGCGCATCCGGCATTTGAAGTCCCCGAAGCGGTCTATGCCGACTGGCACGCGATTGCCGCGCGGGGGGCCGCTGCGCGCGCCGCCTGGGAAAGCCGAGCCTCTGCATCCGAGAAGACCGCCGCTTTTAACGCCGCGCTTGACGGCAGCAACCGCGCGGCGCTGACGCCTACGATGGCCGCCTACAAGGTCGATCTGATCGCCGACAAGCCCAAAGTTGCCACCCGCAAGGCCAGCGAAATGGCGCTGGAAATTGTCAATGGCGCGATCCCCAGCATGGTCGGCGGCTCTGCCGATTTGACGGGATCTAACCTGACGCGGACCAAGGCGATGACCAATGTCAGCCGCGATAATTACGCGGGCGATTATATCAATTACGGCGTGCGCGAATTTGAAATGGCCGCTGCGATGAACGGTATCCAGCTGCATGGTGGCTTGCGCCCTTATGGTGGCACCTTTCTGGTGTTTGCCGATTACTGCCGCCCGGCAATCCGCCTGTCGGCCCTGATGGGACTGCCGGTGACTTATGTCATGACCCACGATTCCATCGGCCTTGGCGAAGACGGCCCGACGCATCAACCGGTCGAACATGTCGCCAGCCTGCGCGCCATGCCGAACGTCCATGTTCTGCGTCCCGCCGATGTGGTGGAGACCGCCGAAGCTTGGGAACTGGCCGTGGCCTCGGACGCGACGCCCTATGTTTTGTGCCTGTCACGGCAAGGCCTGCCGACTGTGCGCGACGATGCAAGTGAAAACCTGACCGCCAAGGGTGCCTATGTCCTGCGTGAGGCCAAAGGCACGCGCGACGTCACCCTGATCGCCACCGGGTCCGAGGTTGAGCTGGCGCTGAACGCTGCCGATCAACTGGCCGCTGATGGCATCAACGCCGCCGTTGTTTCGGCCCCGTGCCTTGATCTGTTTGATGCGCAGGATACAGCCTATCGCGCCAGCGTTTTGGGCAGCGCGCCGCGCGTCGCCATCGAGGCCGGGGTGCAACAGGGTTGGGACCGCTACATCGGCGAAAACGGCGCCTTTGTCGGCATGCGCAGCTTTGGCGCATCGGCCCCGGCGGGCGAGCTTTTCAAACAATTCGGCATCACCGCCGAGGCTGCTGTTACGGCGGCAAAATCTTTGCTGAAATAACAAGGACACATAAAACCATGACATTGAAAGTCGCCATTAACGGATTTGGCCGCATCGGCCGCAGCGCCATGCGGATGATCGTCGAAGACTATCAGGGCCAGATCGAACTGGTCGCCCTTAACGCCTCGGGCGGGGCCGAAGCGAACGCGCATTTGCTGAAATACGACAGCGTGCATGGGCGTTTTTCAGGCACGGTTGCGCCGGTTGGCGACAATCTGATGGTCAATGGTCACAGCGTGCGTCTGTCGGGCGAACGCGATCCGGCGCGGCTTGACTGGAACGGTATTGATCTGGTGCTGGAATGTACGGGTGCCTTCAACAACAAAGACGCGGCGATGGCGCATATCAATCGCGGGGCGAAGCGGGTTTTGTGCTCGGCCCCTGCGAAAAACGCTGATAAAACCGTGGTTTATGGCGTGAACCACAAGGTCATTAACGAAAAAGACCGGGTGATCTCGGCGGCCAGCTGTACCACCAATTGCCTGGCCCCTGTGGCGATGGTGCTGAACAACACCTTTGGCATCGACAAAGGTTTCATGTCGACGATCCATTCCTACACCGGCGATCAGCCAACGCTGGACCGCCGCCACAAAGACCCCTATCGCGGGCGTGCGGCGGCGATGTCGATCATCCCGACCACGACCGGTGCTGCCAAAGCGGTGGGTCTGGTGCTGCCAGAGCTGTTGGGCAAGCTTGACGGCGGTGCGATCCGGGTGCCGACGCCGAATGTCTCGGTCGTTGACCTCAACTTCATCTCGTCGCGCAAAACCTCTGTGGAAGAGATCAACGCCGCAATTCGCGAAGCCGCAGAAGGCCCGCTGAAAGGCGTTCTGGCCTATGACGAGGAAGAAACCGTTTCGGTGGATTACAACCACAC
The DNA here is from genome assembly GCA_964469075.1 of uncultured Rhodobacter sp. Taxonomy (GTDB): domain Bacteria; phylum Pseudomonadota; class Alphaproteobacteria; order Rhodobacterales; family Rhodobacteraceae; genus UBA5972. The sequence goes on along the minus strand of CAYXXQ010000011.1, from coordinate 20,742 downwards.
CAACACCGCCTCCAACTTTGCCGGGCTGCAAACCCGCGTGATGGGCGGCGACCTGGCGCGTGTGTTCAGTTGGTATGACAATGAATGGGGCTTCACCAACCAGATGCTGAAAACCGCACTGGTGATTGGGGACACGATCTGATGACCATCACCTCGATCAAGGATATCGACGTCAAAGGCCGCACGCTGGTTATCCGCGCCGACCTCAACGCGCCCTGCAAGGATGGCGTTGTGACCGATGCAACCCGGATCGAGCGTTTTGCCGCTGGCCTGAAACCGCTGCTGGCCGCTGGCGCGCGGGCGGTGGTGCTGTCGCATTTCGGTCGGCCCAAAGGTAAGGTCGTGCCGGAAATGTCGCTGGCCCCAATTGCCCCGGCACTTGGCGCAGCCCTTGGTCAGGATGTAGGGTTTGAGACCGACTGCATCGGCGAAGTGGCGCAAACTGCCGCCGCTGCCTTGCAGGACGGTCAGGCGATCCTATGCGAAAACCTGCGGTTTCACCCCGGTGAAGCGGCCAACGACCCCGCTTTCGCCGCTGAACTGGCGAAACTTGGCGACATCTACGTTAACGACGCGTTTTCCACCGCGCACCGCGCGCATGCGTCAACCGCTGCGATTGCCGATCTGTTGCCGGCCTATTCTGGCCCGCTGATGGATGAAGAAACCAGCGCATTGACCGCCGCCCTTGAGGCCCCGAAAAGCCCTGCCGTGGCGCTGGTTGGCGGGGCCAAAGTGTCCAGCAAGATCGCGGTTCTGAAAAACCTGGTCAAGAAGGTCGACGCCGTGATCATCGGCGGCGGCATGGCTAACACGTTCCTTTTTGCCGATGGCTACAACATCGGCAAATCGCTGTGCGAAGAAGATCAGGTTGACACCGTGCGCGAAATTCAAGCGCTGGCCAAGGCCGCCAATTGCGAATTGGTGTTGCCGGTTGACATCGTTTACGCCTTCAAATTCGCTGACAACGCCCGCAGCTTTATCGCCGATGTTGATGCCTGCCCGGATGAAGGCATAATTCTGGATGCCGGGCCGAAGTCGGTGGTACGGTTCCGATCCGTGCTGGCCAATGCCCAGACGATCCTGTGGAACGGACCACTTGGCGCGTTTGAAATGCGCCCGTTTGAACAGGCAACCAAACAGGTGGCGCTTGAAGCCGCCGAATTGACCCGCAGCGGGTTGGTGACATCGGTGGCGGGCGGAGGCGACACGGTCGCGGCCCTCAACATGGCCGGCGTTGCTGAAGATTTCACTTACGTTTCGTCGGCTGGCGGGGCATTTTTGGAATGGCTTGAAGGAAAAGAATTGCCCGGAATCGCGGCACTTGATCGCGCAAAAGCAGCTTAAGGGACACAGACGACATGGCGCTTATTACACTTCGACAATTGCTGGACCACGCGGCCGAAAATTCATACGGCGTGCCGGCGTTCAACATCAACAACATGGAACAGGGTCTGGCGATCATGAAGGCGGCGGCCAAGGTCGACAGCCCGGTGATCATGCAGGCCAGTCGCGGTGCGCGGTCTTATGCCGGTGACATCATGCTGCGGCATATGGTGCAGGCCTTGTCCGAAATGTACCCCGATATTCCGGTCTGCATGCACCAAGACCACGGCAATAACGAAGCGACGTGCTCGTCCGCCATCCGCCACGGGTTCACCAGCGTGATGATGGATGGCAGCCTTGAGGCCGACATGAAAACCCCGGCATCGTATGACTATAACGTCGATATCACCGAACGCGTATCACGCTTGGCCCATTGGGTTGGTGCCAGCGTTGAAGGCGAACTTGGCGTGCTTGGCAGCCTTGAAACCGGCGAGGCCGCGAAAGAGGATGGTTCGGGTGCTGAGGGCAAATTGTCGATGGAAGACTTGTTGACTGACCCGGATCAGGCGGTTGATTTCGTTAAGAAAACAAAGGTGGATGCGCTGGCAATTGCCTGTGGCACTAGCCACGGGGCTTACAAGTTTAGCCGCAAACCCACCGGCGATATCCTGGCGATGGACCGGATCGAGGCGATCCATGCCAAGCTGCCGGATACGCATCTGGTGATGCACGGCTCGTCCTCGGTGCCGCAGGAATTGCAGGACATCATGAATAAGTTCGGCGGCGAGATGCCCCAGACTTACGGCGTGCCCGTCGAAGAGATTGAGCGCGGCATCAGATCAGGTGTGCGCAAGGTCAATATCGACACCGATTGCAGGATGGCGATGACCGGGCAATACCGCAAGATCGCAACGGAAAAACCGTCTGAGTTTGATCCGCGCAAGTTCAACATCCCGGCAATGGATGCAATGGAAGCCCTGTGCAAGGACCGCATGGAACGGTTCGGCACGGCTGGCAATGCTTCGAAAATCAAGGTCATTCCGATGGATGACATGGCCAAACGCTATGCTGACGGGTCGCTTGACCCGACCGTTGGGTAGTACGGGATTTCCTGAAATGCCGGTGGCGGTTCTGACCCCGACCACCGGCGCGCGTCTAGCCATCAAAAACCACCGTCGGGGCGACTTGCCCCAAACAGACCCACAGCAAAGGCCATGCCATGTCCATTGACCGTTCCATCAAGATCGCGCCTTCAATCCTGTCCGCCGATTTCGCTGATTTTGGCCGCGAGATTCAGGCGATCGAGGCGCAGGGCTGCGATTGGGTCCATGTCGATGTCATGGACGGCCATTTCGTGCCCAACCTGACCTTTGGCCCGCCTTTGGTCAAAGCCATCCGCAAGCATGTCAAGACCTTCATGGATGTGCATCTGATGATCGAACCGGTTGATCCCTATATCGAGGCGTTTGCCGAGGCAGGCAGTGATATGATCACCGCTCATGTCGAGGCGTCCTCGCATATCCACCGCACGATGCAGGCGATCCGGGCGACCGGTGCCAAGGCTGGCGTGTCGCTGAACCCCGGCACGCCCTTGTCGGCGATTGAAGATATTCTGGACCTCTGCGACATGGTGTTGATCATGACCGTGAACCCCGGTTTTGGCGGTCAGAAATTCATCCATTCCGGGGTTGAAAAAACCCGGCGTCTGCGGGCGATGATCGGGGATCGGCCGATCCATATTCAAATTGATGGCGGTGTCACGCCTGAAACCGCGCCTTTGGTGACGGCAGCCGGCGCGGATGTGCTGGTTGCAGGCTCAGCTGTGTTCAAGGGCGGGTCGGTCGAAAACCCGGGCCAATATGGCGAAAACATCCGCGCCATTCGCGCCGCTGGCGAAGCCGCGCGAAAGGGGTAATCCGTGCTTAAGGCCCTGATTTTCGACGTCGACGGCACTATAGCCGAAACGGAAGAGGCGCACCGCACAGCTTTCAACGACACTTTCCCGCTGTTTGGCCTGGATTGGCACTGGTCGCGCGATCTTTACCGCGACTTGCTGAAAACCACCGGCGGCAAGGAACGGATGCGCGCCTATGCCAGCGGGCATTTGCAGATCGACGCTGACAGCCTCCCGCTGGCTGAAATTCATCAGCAGAAGAACGAGCGTTATGGCGCGTTGATCACCGTCGGCACTCTGCCGCTGCGCCCCGGTATCAAGGCGCTGATCGCTGATGCCCGCGCGCGCGGTGTGCGTGTCGCCGTGGCCACAACCACTAACCGGCCAAATGTCGATCACCTGATCCGCGCCACGATGGGTGTGCCTGCTGATCAGGTGTTTGAGGTTATCGCCGCAGGCGACATGGTCCCCAACAAGAAGCCAGCGCCTGAGGTTTACAATCTTGCGCTGGAAGGGCTGGGCCTGCCCGCCGCCGATTGCCTGGCACTGGAAGATTCGCAGAACGGGCTGCGCGCGGCCCGTGCCGCTGGTATCTCCTGCCTGATATGCCCCAGTGGCTATACTGATCAGGATGATTTCACTGGTGCCACCGCAGTTGTCGACAGCTTTGAAGCCGTCGCCAGCATTGACCGGCTGACCGCACTGTTCGCGCCTGCCTGACTGAAAGGAAGTCCAAAATGGCCGCAATTCCCCCTGTATGTGATTTCGGCTGGAAAGCCCCGGATTTCAGCCTGCCCGACACCAGCGGCAAGCTGATCAGCCTTGCTGATGCCCGTGGTAAAAACGGCACGCTGGTGATGTTCATCTGCAACCACTGCCCCTATGTGCTGGCCGTGCTGGACCGTATCCTGCGCGACGCCCGCGACTTGCAAGCGCTGGGCGTCGGCGTGGCAGCGATCAGTTCAAACGACGTTGCCAGCTATCCGCTGGACGGCCCGGACAAAATGGCCGAGCTGGCAGCCCAGCACGGCTTTTCGTTCCCTTATCTTTATGACGAGGCCCAGGATATCGCGCGGGCTTATGACGCCGCCTGCACCCCGGATTTCTTTGGCTTCAACGCCCGTGACGAATTGCAATATCGCGGGCGGCTGGATGCCTCGACCAGTGCAGCGGGACCTCTCGATCTGCGCCGTGATTTGTTTGAGGCGATGAAACAGGTCGCCGAAACCGGGCAGGGGCCAAGGGAACAGATCCCGTCGATGGGTTGTTCGATCAAATGGAAGGATGGGGTATGAAACGAGGTGTGATTTTTGATCTGGACGGCACGCTTGTAGACAGCGCGCCTGATATTCACGCTGCAACCAACGCCTTGCTGCGCGCGATGGGCTATCAGCCGCTGGCCTATGAAATCGTGGTCAGCTTCATCGGCAACGGCATTCCCAAGCTGGTGGAGCGGGTGATGAAAGCCAGCGATATCGCGTTCTCAGATGAACGCCACGCCAGCCTGATTGCCCAGTTTGCTGCGCTTTACGGCGAACATCCTGCCGACAAGACCGTCTTTTACCCCGGTGTTGAAAACATGCTTAAGCAGTTGAAATCACAGGGATATGCACTGGGCGTCTGCACCAACAAGAACCTTGGATTGACCAAACAGGTGCTTGGCGACATGGGGATCGCTGACTGTTTCGGCGCGGTCATCGGAGGTGACAGCTTACCGCAGAAAAAGCCCGACCCGGCACCGTTTTTCGCCTGTGCCAAGCAGTTGCAGGTGGACGAAATCATCTATGTCGGCGACAGCGAGGTTGACGCGCAAACCGCCAAAGCCGCCAAAGTGCCCTTTGCGTTGTTCACCGAAGGTTATCGCAAGACCCCGGTCGCGGCGATCCCGCATGACATCGGGTTTTCCGATTTCAACCAACTTGACGGCCTGTTAGCCGCCCTGTTTCAGGCCGAAACGGCCGCCTAAGTCCTTGATTAGCAGTCAAAAACCGCCTTTGCGAATTTCGGATAAGGATCCGCGACTTCCTGCGCAATCGCACCGCGCAGCAGGGTCAGGCGATCAGACTCGGGCGCTTGGGTCGTTGGCGGCGATGGGTCATGGTCAAAGGTGAACCCGGTATTATCCAAAATCTCTTCCAGGCTGTGGCCCGGATGTATGCTGGTCAGCCGAAACCGCGCGCGATCCTTGTCAAAGGCAAACGCACCCAGATTTGTCACTAGCGCATAAGGCCCGCCAGGGCGGTAAACGCCGGGCGCACTGAGGCCCGGGGCCGAGATGAAATCGACCGTTTCAACCATCGTTCGACGTGTATGTTCATCGCGAAACAGGATCACCCGCGGCACCACGTAATAAAGAAAAGCCGAGCCGAAACTACCAGACCAGCGCACGGTTTGTTGCGGATACGCGCCAATGCCGACCAGGTTGATATTGGCCTGCCCGTCGATCTGCCCGCCCGACAGAAAAAACGCCCCGATCCGGCCTTGTGCGGCGCGATCAAACAACTCACCGGTGCCGTCGTTCAGGGATTGCAGATGCTCACTGTTCAGCACAGTGACCTGGGTTTCCCCGCCCGACAAGGCGCGCTGCAACAGGGCCGCCGACCCGGGGATGGGGGAGGACACGCCGACCGCCACATGCCCAATCCCGTCAAGCAACCGCGCGATCACGCAGATCAGCAATTCTTCGCTTTTGTAATCCATCTATTCCGCCGCTTTGCCGAAAGCCCCGGCCATATAGGTGGCAAACCCATCGTCGCTGCGCGCAGCAATGGCGTAATCCACCAGCGCTGGTTGATCCGGTGGATAACACCCTTCAAGCCCCAGCGGCCAGGCGCCGTTTTCGGCCTTGGCAATGGCACTGACATACAGCGCCGGGATGGTTGCGGGCGCGCGCAGCGGATCTTGCATCAAGTCGTCATCGGTGATCGCCTCAACCGTGATCAAGGTGGTCTTCGCGGCATGGGCCATCGTCATCATTTCGCGCATCTTGCCGATCCAGACATTGCCAAACCGATCCGCAAGTGGCGCGTGAAACAGCGCGATATCGGGCGTGATTGCGGGCAGCAGCACAATCGGATCCCCGCCATCGGCCATCGGATTGTCAATCACCCGATAATCCGGCCGGTTCGCCAATAAGTCCGAGCCGATCAACCCCCGCATCGGCATGAAAGGAATGCCCTTTTCCCCGGCCTGAAGGCCAGAAACCAGCGCCGGGCAAGTGGTGTCTTTCAGCCTGATCGCCCCGGATTTCACCGCCGCCACAAATCGCCCGGCCTGCCCTTGTTCATCAAGGGTAATGCCGGCACTTTCCATCACGTCAACGCAGCCCGCACCGATCAGCATATCCGCCTGAATACCCGCCGTCGGGGCCGCGATCAGGTGCAAATCCTTCACCCCACGGGCAATCAACGCGCGTGTAGCCGCCATCGCCACACCGCTGCGCGACACCGGGATCACCACGCTGGCCCCATCCGGCACGAGGCCGGTCAAGGCCTCAAGTTCAAGCTGTTTCATCGCACCCTCCGCCTTATCGGGCGCAGTATTGCGCGAAAGGCGGCCCTCGCCAAGGGGGATCAAAAGCAGCGTGTCGCGATTAACGGAAGTCACCTGCCCCCATGCACGGGCTATGCGTTGCAAACCCTGCCTCATGGGGCAGGTGCCCATATTTTATCTGTTAGACGCGCCACGCTTTAGTCCCCGCCGATGCCCAGATCAAACGCCTCACCCGGGAAGTATTTCGCCAGCCGGATATCGGCGGTGCGGGCGTGGCCCTCCATCCCTTCATGGCGGGAAATTCGGGCCGTCACGGGTGCCAGATCACGCAAGGCTGTCGTGTTAGCTTTCTGCCAAGTGACCATCTTCAGAAACTTCAAAACCGACAGCCCGCCGGTATAACGAGCAGCGCCCGAGGTCGGCAAAACATGGTTTGGCCCCGACGCCTTATCGCCAAACGCCACCGTCGTTTCCGCCCCCAAAAATAACGAGCCATAGGACCGCAACCGCCCCAGCCACCAGTCAGGATCAGCCGCCTGCACATGCAAATGCTCTGGCGCTTTCATGTCGGCACAAGCGGCCATTTCTTCGCGGTCCTTGCACAGGATCACCTCGGCAAATTGGTCCCAGGCGGCGCGTGCATTGTCGCGGTTTGGCTGGGGCAGGCGGGCGATGTGATCTTCCACCAACGCCAGAACCTGCCTCGCCAATGCCTCACTATCAGTGGCCAGCCAGACGGGTGAATTATGGCCGTGTTCGGCCTGGCCAACCAGATCGCAGGCGACAAACTCAGGGTCAGCGTCGGCATCGGCAAGGATCATGCTGTCGGTCGGCCCGGCGACCATGTCGATGCCGATATTGCCAAACAGCAACCGCTTGGCCTCGGCGACATATTGATTGCCGGGGCCGACCAGAATATCCGCCGCCGGGGTGCCAAATAGCCCGTCTGCCAGCGCGGCGATGCCCTGCACGCCCCCCAGCGCCAGGATGCGATCGGCGCCGCAATAATCCAGCGTATACAAAATCTCGTCCGGGATGCCGCCAGTGCGGGTTGGCGAGCAGGCCGACACATGCCGCACCCCGGCGGTTTTGGCGGTTGTCACCGTCATGATCGCCGAGGCGATATGGCTGTAGCGCCCGCCCGGCACATAACAGCCGGCTGCGTCCATCGGGATCAGGCGTTGGCCGGCAATCAGGCCGGGCCTGACCGCAACCTCAAAATCGCGGCAGCTGTCCAACTGGCCCCGGGCAAAGCTGACGATATTGTCATGTGCATACCGGATGTCGTCCTTCAGGCGTTGCGAAACGCGCTTGGCGGCTGCGTCCAACTGTTCGCGCGTTAACACGATTTCGCCGTGCCAACCGTCAAGCTGTTGGGCATATTGGCGGACTCGGTCCTCGCCCCCGGCGCGAATTTCGGCCAGCATTGCGCGCACGGTTTCGGTCGGGGCAGCGGCCTGTTCCAGGTGATCAGCAGCCGCAGTTTTCAGATATTGCATGATTGTAATCCTTGACCAAAGCCGGTCGGTAATTCACAGATTTCAAATCTGTGATGTTGTGGGGAAATGTGATGCGCGCCGTTAGCAAAGGAATTTCGCTGAAAGGCATCGCGATGTTTGAGGTGTTGGCCCAGACCGGCTCGATCGCACAAACCGCGCGGCGGATCGGTCAAAGCCAGCCCGCGGTGTCGCAGCAATTGCAAAAACTGGAGGCCAGTCTTGGGGTCCGTCTGGTCAATCACGACACGCGGCCGATGACCCTGACGGCCGCCGGGCGCGGGTTTCTGGCGCGCGCGCAGGAATCCCTGCGGCAACTGCGCCTCGCCCAGACAGAGCTTGAGCAGCTTGATCTCAGCCACCTGACCAGTCTGCGCATCGGGGTGATCGAGGATTTTGACAGCGAGATCACCCCAACTCTTGTCACCCGCCTGTCGCAGAACCTGTCCAATTGCGCCTTCAAACAGGTGTCCGGCCCAAGTCACGAGATGGCACGCAAGCTGGATGAACGCCAGCTTGATATCCTGATCGCGGCGGCCACAGATGATAATGCAGGTCGTTGGCGTGAATTTCGGCTGCTGCGCGACCCGTTCATTCTGGCGTTGCCGCAAGGGGTCGCGCTGGACCCCGATGCGCCGTTTGACAGCCTGCGTGGCCTGCCGTTTTTGCGTCAGGACCGCGAAACGCTGATCGGGCGGCAGATCGAGGCACAGCTTGCCCGCATGAAATTTGACCTGCCGAACCGGTTTGAAATCGGGCCGATCCAATCCTTGATGGGGCTGGTTGCAAACGGGTCGGGCTGGACGATAACGACACCCCTTAGCTATCACCGCGCGCAGCGGTTTCAGGCCCGCATTGCGGTGCATCCGCTGCCGATCCCAAAATTTGCACGCCGGATTTCCCTGTTCACGCGCGCTGCCTGGGCCGACAAGGTGCCCGGTGACATCGCTGACATGATGCGTGGATTGCTGCGTGAAACCGTGATCAAGGAGGGCATGGAAAAGATGCCTTGGCTTCAAGACAGCTATCGCGTGCTTGGCTGATCCGGGCATCAAGCGGGCCCGTCTGGAAGCAGGATATTGAACGCCGCGCGCATCCGCTTTTCAGCCGCAGGATCCAGATATTCAGGATGTGGCCCTGCCAAAATCGCCCGCGCCCGATCCCGCGCCCGCGTCTTCAGATCGAGCGCGCCTGCCTGCTGCCAACTGCGCGGATCAGCCCGGTCTGACAGGCTGGGATAGTAATAATCCCGCTCCATCGCGGCCAGAGTGTCCGGGCTGCCCAGAAAATGCCCGTCCCCAATAACGGCGGCTTCAATCGCGTCATAATCAAGCGATCCTGCCGATACCTCAACCCCACGCAAGACCCGGTAAACCGTTGAAAGAATTTCATCATCTGCGACGAAGCCTTCAAAAGATGCGCCCAGCAACGCCGCTGTCATTCCGGCGCTTTCGTAAATCAAATTGCCCCCAGCCAACGCTGCGGCCAGCGATGTCAGCGCTTTTTCGGCCCCATATTGCGCGTCCAGGGTCTTGGCATCCGTCATCGAAGCCGCCACGCCCGATGGCAGGCCCAGCCAGTTTGACAATTGTGCAGATGCGGCATTCAGCACCGCGATTTCGCCGCCTCCACCCGCGAATGCGCCGGTGCGCAGATCAATTACCAAGGGCCAGTTTGAAAACACCATCGGATGACCCGGTTTGATGGTGTTCACCATCACGAGGCTTGCCAAAGTCTCAGCCAATGATTGCGCCAGAAACCCGGCCAGACTTGCCGGAGCAGTGGCCCCAGATTGCGCCGCCGTTATGCAGGAGAGCGGGATATTGTGCTGAACGCAGGCCAGCGTGACATCCACCGCGTCCTCGCCATATCGCAGAGGCGAGATCACCGGGCTGATATGCGCCTTGAAGAAGGGCCGCTGGCTGAAAGCGCCTTCGCCGCCCTCAGCGATATCCAGCATTTTGACGATGGGTGCGACATGTTCGGCCAGGGTAAAGGCCGTCGCCACCGGCTTGGTTGTGCCTTTCAGAAGGGCAAAAACCGTGTTCACATCCAGGTCAAACGGGTCCGGCACATCGGTCGCGATACAGCAGCGGGTGAACCAGCTGACATTGGTTAATTGATCCTGCAAACGGGCAAAATCGTAAAGGTCGCGCAGGGTCGACGGACGGTAGAGCTGGCTTTCCAGATCCAGCACCTGCACCGCAGCACCACCAGTGCCAAAATGCACTGCCTTGCCGCCAACCGTGATCGTGCGGGCCGGATCCCGGCCATGCAGCGGAAAGGTCTTAGCCGCCAGTTTGATGCAGTTTTCAACCATGTCGCGCGGAAAACAGCAGCGCCCACGCGCGTTCAAAAACGCCCCAGCTTTCAGGAAACGCGCCTGCAAACCATCGGGAACTTCGCCCATGCCGAGGCGCTCCAACAAGTCCAGCGCCAGGCCGTAAATCGCCTGAATATCCGCGTCACTGAGCGGCCGATACTGCCCACCGATCTGTCCCGGCGGACAGGGGTTTTGCGCAGGCCCTGCCGCCCGCGAAATCAAGCGGGTCTTGCGGCCACCGCCACGCTTGTTTGCGCGGGGGGATATTCCGGGTTTGCGCATTATCCGCCACTGCTGCATTGAGGAAAGGTCAATCGGCAGATTGAAACAGCACGCTGTCGTCCTGCGCAACGTCCAGGCGGTCTTATTGGCAATCGCGAAACCTCTATTTCAAAAAACGAAATATATAAACGCGACCTTGACCATCCCTTAGCGCTTCGATGCTGTGGCGTGAAACTCGTTCTCAGGCAAGGTGCAACATGAAATCCCAAACCCGCGTTGTCGTGATCGGTGGCGGTATCGCCGGATGCTCAACCCTTTATCAGTTGACCGCCGAGGGCTGGTCTGACGTCGTTTTGCTGGAACGCAACGAGCTGACCAGCGGCACCACCTGGCACAGTGCCGCGCAGGTCACGAATTTCGGCATGAACCAGACGATGGTCGGTCTGAAATCCCATTCCATCGCGCTTTACAAAGACCTGGCCGACGACCCTGACTATCCGATCAACTATCACCACGCCGATGGCGGCATCCGCCTTGCCAATACCCAGGATCAGATGGACGGCTATCGCCATTTCGCCAGCATGGCCCGTGGCATGGGGGTGGAGTTTGAGATTCTGGACGCCGCCGAATGCGCCCGCCGCCACCCGCTGATTTCTACCGATAACCTGCTGGGCGGGCTGTGGGATCCGCTGGATGGTGATATCGACCCGGCGCAATTGTGTCAGGCGCTGGCGCGGCGCGCCCGCAAGGCCGGGGCCGAGATTTACCGAAACACCCCCGTCACCGGCCTGACCCAGCACAAGGATGACAGTTGGACGGTGCATACCGATCAGGGCGATATCCGGGCTGAAATCGTGGTTAACGCCGGCGGCTACCGCGTCAACGAGGTCGGCGCGATGATGGGCGTGCAACACCCCGTCACCTCGATGGAGCATCAGTATTTCCTGACCGAAGAAATCCCGGCGATTGCCGAGGCCGGCCACCGGATGCCGCTGCTGCGCTGCCCAATCAGCGATTATTACTGCCGTCAGGAAAAGCAGGGTCTGTTGGTTGGATTTTACGAACAGGACTGCAAAAACTGGGGCATGGACGGCATCGACCCGCATTTCGTCAACGCCCTGTGCCCGGATGATCTAGACCGGGTAATGGACGTGCTGGAAGGCGCTTTTGAACGGATGCCGGCCCTGCGTGACGCCGGTATTCATACCGTGGTTAACGGCCCGATCACTTATACAATCGACGGCGCACCGCTGGTCGGCCCGATTCCCGGCAAGCGCAACGCGTTTTGCATCATCGGCCTGCGTGCGGGCCTTGGCGAAGGTGGCGGTCACGGCTGGATGCTGGCGCAGCAAATCGTGCATGGCGAGGCGTGTTATGACACCTGGTGCATCGATCCGCGCCGCTTCACCGGCCACGCCACCACCGAACTGACCGCCCTGAAAGCAGTCGAGGATTACCAAAACGAGTTTCGCTTTCACTTCCCGCATGAGCATCGCCCGGCAGGCCGCCCGGCCAAAACCACCCCGATAACTCCGGTGTTGGAGGCAGCAGGGGTTGCATTTGACGTGGTTAACGGGTGGGAGCGTTTGGCCTATGTGAAGCCCGCACCAGATTTTATCGAAAGCCACAGTTTCCGGTTTGGAAATGTCTTTGACGTGGTCAAGGCCGAGGTTGCGAATGTCCAAAACAACGTCGGATTGACCGAAGTCAACGGTTTCAACCGCATCGAAATTACCGGCGCTGGGGCGCTGGATTGGCTGGACAGCCTGATCTGCGGGAAGATGGCCCGCCGCCCCGGCAAGGTCGGGCTTGGCTATCTTCTGAACGATCAGGGCTGCATCAAGGCCGAGGCGACGATCGCCCATCTGCCGGACGGGCGCATTTGGTATGGCTCAGCGGCGGCGTCGGAATTTCACGACATGGACTGGCTGACGGGGCATCTGCCAGCCGAGGGCGGCATCACCCTGCAAAGTCTGACGAACGCGCACACAATCCTGCTGCTGGCCGGGCCAAAAGCGCGCGACGTGCTGTCGGCGGCTTCACCGCGTTGTGACTGGTCACAAGCGGCGTTTCCGTGGTTGTCGGTGCGCCCGACCTTCATCGGTATTGCCCCGGCAATGGTGATGTCGGTCAGTTTCTCGGGTGAGCTTGCTTATGAAATCCACATCCCCAACAACCAGCTTTACGCCGCCTATCTGGCGCTGCAACAGGCCGGTAAAGCCCATGACATGCGCTTGTTTGGCAGCCGCGCGGTCGATGCGATGCGGTTGGAAAAATCCTACCTCCACTGGAAATCCGACCTGACTACAGAGTTTGACCCGTTCGAGGCCGGTCTTGACCGTTTCGTTGATCTTGGCAAACCTGATTTCATTGGCAAAACCGCCCTGTTGGCGCGGCAGGCCAAAGGCCCGGGCCGGAAACTGGTGACAGTCGTGATTGACCACGATGCAGCCCCAGCCCATCCCGGCGCCAGCTTTGTGGCGGATGGCAAGGTGATCGGCACGGTCACGTCAGGTGAATGGGGCCACCGGGTCAATTGCAACATTGCGCTTGGCTATGTCGATCCGGCTTTTGCCGCCCCCGGCACGGCGTTCAACGTCGAAATCCTTGGCCAATCGGTCAAAGCCACCGTCAACAATGGCGCACTTTATGACCCGGAAACCATACATCCGCGAAAAGGCTAAGCATCAAATCTCGCTTTTCTAAATATCCCTGCCAGCGGCGAACGCAAAAACTTAGCGGTTCGCCCCTGGCACCCACAACACGTCCGCTGCCCCATTGTCATTGGCATTGCGCGCGGCGACAAAGAACCAGTCACTAAGTCGGTTCAGGTATTTGATTGCGGCGGGGTTCACCGCCTCATGGCCAGCAAGATCCACCGCCAGCCGTTCGGCCCGGCGCGACACCGTGCGGCATAAATGCAGATGTGCCGCCAAGGCCGATCCACCCGGTAGGATGAAACTGCGCAGGGGCGACAGATCGGCGTTCATTGCGTCAATTTCAGCCTCAAGCCGGTCAACCTGGGCTGGAACCATGCGCAGGGGCGGGTATTCTGCGGTGGCGTCGGCTGCGGCCTCGGGGCGGCACAGATCCGCGCCCAGATCAAACAGATCGTTCTGGATCATCGCCAGTTGCGCGTCGATATTCCCTTCGGCATGCAAGCGCGCCAGCCCGACCGTCGCGTTCACCTCGTCCACCGTGCCGTAAGCTGCCACACGCGGCGCATGTTTGACCACGCGCGACCCATCGCCTAGGGCGGTTTCGCCAGCATCGCCTGTGCGGGTGTAAATCTTGTTCAGAACCACCATGCGATCAGCCCCCCATCCGGCGAAGGTAAACATAAGCGATCACCAGAAGCACCGCCACAAATTGCGCCGCGATGCGGGCGCGCATGATTTTGTTGGCGTATTTCCGGTTGAAATCGCCGCCTTTCATGAAGCCAAGCAGCCCCAGGACCAGAATGCCCAGGACCAGCAGGACCGCAGCGGCAACAACATAAAACAGTGGGTCATCAAGCATCAGAGGGTTCCTTTCAATCGCGCGACAGGATCATGTCGCTGAGCCGGGTTGGCAAGAGCCGGCGCATTAAATTTGCCGCATAAGTCGGCGTGGTGACGAAATAACGCGGCTTTGGCGTGCGTGCCTCAAGGGCTTTGATCAGCTTGGCGCTGACGGCGGACGGCGGCAACTCAAACGCGTCCTTTCCTTCGCCCGCTGCATTCAGTCGTGTCAGCAGCCGATCACGATAAACCGCTTCTAAAGCCGAAGATTGCCAGTCAATCCACTTTTCAAACTGCATCTTTGCGTTTTTGCGAAACGCCGTGCCAATTGGCCCGGGTTCGATCAAAACAACGTCAATGCCGCTGCCGCGCAATTCCAGCCGCAGGCTGTCGCTTAACCCTTCCAGCGCGAATTTGCTGGCGACATAGGCCCCGCGCCATTTCATCGGCACAAGGCCCAGAACGGACGAACATTGCACAATCCGCCCGTGGCCCTGCGTCCGCATCACCGGGATGATCTGCCTTGTCAGGTCGTGCCAGCCGAAAAAATTGGCCTCAAATATCGCACGCAGCGCGTCCCTTGGCACATCTTCGACCGCACCGGGAATGGCATAGGCGCCGTTGTTAAACAACGCGTCCAGACTGCCGCCGGTTGCCGCCAGAACCTCGGCCACTGCTGACTTGATCGAGGTTTCGTCCTCGTAATCCAGGCGAAAGCTTTCCAGCCCCTCGTCGCGCAGGCGTGCGCAATCCGCCTCCTGCCGACAGGTGGCAAAGACCCGCCAGCCACGCGCAGTCAGCGCATGTGCTGCGTCGTAACCGATGCCGCTGGAACAGCCGGTGATCAGGATGGATTTCTGCGCCAATGGCCCGCCTTTTCAACCTTGTCCAGCCACATAGCCACCCACGCGCGGCACCACAAGCATCACAAGCCCGATTTGCCACTGGACCCGATTCCGATGACATATTAAACCCGCCCCTATGGCGGATCAGAGCGACGACAAAAACACCCCCAAAGATGCAGGCGGCACCACGGTTTCCGAACCGCTGCGCCGTGCCATTGGGGAACGCTATCTGCAATATGCATTGTCGACGATCATGCACCGCGCCCTGCCGGATGCCCGCGACGGGCTGAAGCCGGTGCATCGGCGCATTCTATATGCGATGCGCGAACTGAAGCTTAGCCCAAGCGGCGGGTTTCGCAAATCGGCCAAGATCTCGGGCGATGTGATGGGCAACTATCACCCCCACGGCGATCAGGCGATTTATGACGCGATGGTGCGCTTGGCGCAGGATTTCAACATCCGCTATCCGCTGGTTGATGGCCAAGGAAATTTCGGCAATATCGACGGTGATAACCCCGCCGCCGCGCGCTATACCGAGGCGCGGTTGACCGCTGCTGCCGAGGCTTTGATGGAAGGCCTGGCCGAGAACGCGGTCGATTATCGCGACAATTACGACGGCTCGTTGCAGGAACCGGTGGTGCTGCCAGCGGCGTTTCCCAACCTTCTGGCCAACGGCTCCAGTGGGATCGCGGTCGGCATGGCGACCAATATTCCGCCGCATAACATAGGTGAGCTTTGCGATGCGGCCCTGCATCTGATCAAAGCCCCAAATGCGCGCGACGAAACGCTGTTGGAACATGTCCCTGGCCCGGATTTCCCGACCGGCGGCATCATCGTAGAGCCAAGCGAAAACATCCTGAACGCCTACCGAACCGGGCGCGGCGCGATCCGCCTTCGTGCCCGCTGGCAGGTTGAAGAGCTGCCGCGTGGCATGTGGCAGGTGATTGTCACCGAAATCCCGTATCAGGTGCAAAAATCCAAGCTGATCGAAAAGATCGCAGAGCTTATCCAGCTGAAGAAAATCCCGATCCTGGCGGATGTGCGCGACGAAAGCGCTGACGATATCCGTCTGGTGCTTGAGCCGCGCTCTAAAACTGTTGATGCCAATGTGCTGATGGAAACGCTGTTCCGTGCCTCCGATCTGGAAACCCGGTTTTCGATGAATATGAACGTGCTGATCGACGGCCTGACGCCCAAGGTCTGCTCGTTGAAAGAGGTGTTGCGCGCCTTTCTTGACCATCGCCGCGACGTGCTGTTGCGCCGCTCCCAGCACCGTTTGGACAAGATCGACCACCGGCTTGAGGTGCTTGAAGGCTATATCGTTGCTTTCCTGAACCTTGACCGGGTGATCGAAATCATCCGCACCAAGGACGAGCCAAAGCCGGTGATGATGGCCGAATTTGAGCTGTCGGACGTCCAGGCCGAAGCGGTTTTGAACATGCGCCTGCGCAGCTTGCGCCGCCTGGAAGAAATGGAATTGCGCCGCGAACACGAGGCCCTGCTGGTGGAACGCGCTGATCTGGAAGACCTGCTTGCCGATGAGGGCCTGCAATGGGCCAAAATCAGCGACCAGTTGCGTGAAACTCGCAAGAAATTCGGCAAATCCGCCCCCGGCGGCGCGCGCCGCACGGAACTGGCCGATGCCCCCGAGTTCGAAGAAGTACCGCTAGAAGCGATGATCGAGAAAGAGCCGATTACAATCGTCTGTTCGGCAATGGGCTGGATCCGCGCGATGAAGGGTCATCTTGCGCTGGATGGGGAGTTGAAGTTCAAAGACGGCGACGGCCCGCGCTTCATCTTTCACGGTCAAACCACCGACAAGATCCTGCTGTTTGGCAGCAATGGCCGGTTTTACACCATCGCCGCCTCGGCCTTGCCGGGGGGGCGCGGGATGGGCGAACCTGTGCGTCTGATCGTCGATCTGCCGAACGAGGCCGAGATCGTTGATTTGTTCCTGCATGCGCCAGCGCGTCGGTTGATCGTGGCCTCGAACGCCGGGGATGGCTTCATCGTGCCGGAAAACGATGTCATCGCCCAAACCCGCAACGGCAAACAGGTGCTGAACGTCAAAGACAAGACTGTCGCCTGCATCTGCCGCCCGGTGGCCGGTGATCATGTGGCTGTGGTGTCCGAAAACGCCCGCTTCCTGGTTTTCCCGGTGACAGACCTGCCTGAAATGGGCCGTGGCAAGGGTGTGCGCATTCAGAAATACAAATCCGCCCGCAGTGCGCAAGGCACGCTTGATCTGGATGGCGGCCTGTCGGATATCACCACGTTTGACTGGGCAGACGGGCTTAGCTGGCCGATGGGCGGCGGCAAAACCCGGCATGAACCCGATTTGTCCGAATGGCTGGGCAAACGTGCCGGTGTCGGCAAACGCCCGCCTTACGGGTTTCCGCGCAATAATAAATTCAGCTGACCGCAAAGCCCTTAACCTTTGCTGCGCTCTGCATTATCCTGCCCGCAGATTGCCCGAAAAAGCCGGTTCATGGATATTCAAACCCTTAATACCGATTATGTCGGTCAGCGCGGTCGCCTGTTCTGGCTGGCGCTGAAAACCAGCGTTCTGACAGTGCTGAGCCTTGGGTTCTACCGGTTCTGGATGAAAACCCGGCTGCGGCGATACTATTGGTCGGCAATCCGCCCCGGTGGCACGCCGCTGGAATATACCGGCACCGGCGTTGAAAAGCTGATGGGATTTCTGATCGCCGTGGTGGTGCTGGCCTTTTACATCGGGGTTTTCAATCTGATCCTGATGTTCCTAAGCTTCGCGCTGCTGAACGACAATTTCGCCGCCTATGCGATGTCTTTCGTCGGTATAATCCCGATTTATTTCTATGCACAGTACCGCGCGCGACGATATGTTTTGGCCCGCACCCGCTGGCGCGGTTTGCGGTTTGGCATTGATCCCGCCGCCTGGGCCTATGCCTGGCGGGCGATGCTGCATTGGCTTGCGACGTTTCTGACGCTTGGCTTTTTGTTGCCCCGGCAGGTGTTCTATTTGGAAAAGTTCCGCATTGATCGCACTTGGTTTGGCGGTATGCGCTTTCATCAAGGGGGGCGCTGGACGATGTTGATCAGGCCCGCTTTGCATTATTATGCCGGCATCGCGATTAGTCTGACGGCGGTTGGCCTTGGCATGATCGAGGAAAGTTTTTTCCTGCTGCTGTTGCTTGGCTTGCCTTGGGTCGCCTTCGGCTGGGTGCGGTTTCGCGTCGGTGGTTTTCGTGTTCTGGCGAACCACAAACGCCTGGGCGAAGCGATCGGGTTTCGCGCGACGATCCGTACCGGCCGGGTGTTGGGGATTTACATCTTTGGCTACCTTCTGGCCGGTTTGTTGCTGCTGGCCGGGCTGTTTGGCATTCTTATCGCCTTTGCCATAGCTGCGGCATTTATCGGGCCTGAATTGTCAGGCAACGCGCCTTTGGGCGCCAACATCCATGTCACCAGACTACTGGAAACCAGCGGCTATCTGGTGGCCGCATTGGCCTATTTCAGCTTTTTCATCTTCTGGGGGGTGTTGCTGCAAATCTTTGTCACCTTCCCTTTGATGAAACACTATGCAACTTCGCTGGTGCTGACCAACGGCCATCACCTGAGCACCATCCAGCAACGCCCGCGTGATGCGTTTTCCGAGGCGGAAGGCTTTGCCGAAGCACTTGATATCGGGGCCGCGATATGACGCCCAATCAAATGACAGATGTGTTCGCAGATTTCGTGGACGGCGAAACTGCAAGGCTGCAACGTGTACGGGTAAGCCAGACGATGGACCGATCCCTTCGGCTCGATCTGCCCGATGGTGAAACCGCGCTGATCTGGCCGATGAAAGATTTGCGATTGATCCCCGATCAAGCCGACCGGGCCTCGGTCGTTTTGGGGCTGGCGGGTGATCACCCGGCGCGGCTGATGATTGATGATCTTGTCCTGACGCAGTCGCTGACCCGGACCTGCCCAAACCTGAAGCGCCATGATGCAACACCCGGCGTGATGCGGCGCCTGGCGGTTCTGGCGGTATCGGCTGTCGCGTCGGTGGCGCTGATCGTGTTCGTGCTGGTGCCGGTCATGGCTGATCAACTGGCTGTCCTGCTGCCCAAAGAGGGGGAGCGTGCCTTAGGCGACAGCACTTTTGAACAAATCCGCACAGCGCTGGCTGATAACAGCGACTATGGCCTGCCGCTGTGCAACGCCGGGCCGGGCCGACGCGCGCTTGACAAGATGCTGGCGCGGCTTGACCCAAGTGCTACTTTGGTCGACGCCGCGCGCCTGCATGTCCTGGACCACGAAATGGTCAACGCTTTCGCACTGCCGGGCGGGCATGTGGTGTTGTTTCGCGGCCTGTTGCAGGAGGCCGAAAGCCCGGAAGAAGTGGCCGGCGTTCTGGGCCATGAGATCGGCCATGTCGTCAACCGCGATCCCACCCGGCTTGCACTGCGATCTGCGGGCTCTATCGGGGTGCTTGGCCTTTTGCTGGGGGACTTTGCGGGCGGGGCAGTCGTGCTTTACCTGACAGAAAAGCTGATCCAGGCGCGATACTCCCGCGATGCTGAGGCGAACGCAGATCTGTTTGCCCATGAAATCTTTGCCGAGGCCAAGCTGCCCTCAGCCCGGCTGGGCGATTTTTTTGACCGATTGAACGATCCGGATGACGAAGACACGGGCCTTCTGTCGCATCTGGCAAGCCATCCTGACCTTCTTGGCCGGGCCGAAGCGGCGCGCGCGGCGGACGTGACCGATGCCAGTTTTTATCCGGTTCTGACCGATCAGGAGTGGCAAGCTTTGCGCAATATCTGCACCAAATCCACCAACCGGCTTGCAACCGAATAACGTCACTTGCCGGAAAATTCCTTGCCTGAAGTGCAACATGGTTGCGGAATCGGGTTTGGGTAAGGTATGGCTTCGCCGGTGGTGGGCCACAGCCTGAGGGATCAAAACATGTCACAAGTATTTGGTTTTGCACGAGCAACCTTGTTCGGATTGCTGGCATTTCTGCTGGTTTCCTGCGCCGAGGGGGAGGCCCCGACGACCCCGGTTGAACCCCTTGGGGACTTCAAACTCGGCTTTGTGGTTGTGGTTGCCAAGAACGCCCAGATGGGCCCGCTGTCTCGCCCAGCCTCGACCGAAGAATGGGAGGCCGCGTTCAAATCGGCGCTGACCAAAAATTTCAGCGGCTATCAGGGCGACCGTTTTTACCACATCTCGGTGTCGGTTGACGGCTATGTACTGGCCGTCCCCGGCGTGCCGATCATTGCTTCGCCAAAATCTGGCATCGTCGTGTCCCTGAACGTCTGGGACGACAAGCGCCAGGTGCGCATTCTGGAAGAAAACAAGCGCTTCACGGTGCTGGAAGCCATCAGCGGCAAGTCGATCCTTGGCTCGGGCCTGACCCAAAGCCGGGAAGAACAGATCGCCAGTCTGACGCGGTCAGCCGTTAATCAGGTTCACCAGTATCTCAAGGCCAACAAAGACGCTTTCAGGCCCGATTCCCCAGCGGCACCGTCAAAGGACTCTTGATTTTTCCTGACAAGACGCTTATCTGGCGCGCGTTATCAATCCGGCCCTGACAAAGGGCACTTTGAATAAGGCGTCCAGAAAATGGCAAAAGCAAAGTTTGAACGTAACAAGCCGCATTGCAACATCGGCACGATTG
>CAYXXQ010000010.1:0-25278 GCA_964469075.1 uncultured Rhodobacter sp. | reverse complement strand
AGTGGGAGTTTTCGACCAAGGCCTGGTTCAATGTAGTGATGCAGCGCGACATTTTTGACAATTCGCTGCAATGGGCTGATGCTCATCTCAGCATTTTCTGGCGGTCAGTAAAGCTGTCGATGGCGACCACGGTTTTCACCGCGATTTTCGGCATTCCGACGGCGTATTTCATCGCCACGCGAAGTGCCAAGACGCGTAATATCTGGTTGTTTCTAATTACGATTCCGTTTTGGACCAACCTTCTGGTGCGCACGATTGCGATTGAACAGCTGATCCGCAACGAGGGTGTAATCAACTATCTGCTGGTCAATCTTGGCATCGTTGATGCACCGCTTCAGATCATGTTCACCGATTTTGCCGTCGCATTTGGCATGACCTATGTTTACCTGCCGCTGATGGTTTTGCCGGTCTATGCCTCGATCGAAAAGCTGGATTTTCGGCTGGTTGAGGCGGGGTATGATCTTTACGCGACCCGCTGGACCTGCCTGCGCCGGGTGATCGTGCCTTTGGTCAAGCCAGGGATGATTGCCGGGTCGATCCTGGTATTTGTGCCGTCGCTGGGCGCTTATGTGATCCCGCGGGTACTGGGCGGCGGGCGCAACCTGATGCTGGGCAATCTGGTGGAGCTGCAATTTGGCCAGGGCCGCAACTGGCCGCTTGGCTCGGCCTTGTCGATTACCATGATGGTTATCGTGCTGGTGGCGCTGCTTTACTACGTCAGGGTTTCCGGCGGCGAGGATAAGCGTCATGGGTAAAGGACTGTTTCAGCGCCCGTTTGACGTCAAGCATATTCCGGGGTTCGCGGCCATCGCGATTGCCACGTTTATCGCGCTTTACTTGCCGATCATGCTGCTGATCACCTTCTCGTTCAACGACGATTCCTCGCTGGCAAAATGGTTCGGGTTTTCCGGCCGCTGGTATGTCCAGGCCTATCAGAATGAGGCGGTGCAGGAGGCCGCGATCCGGTCGCTGTACCTCGCCTTTATCGCCGCGACCCTGGCAACCATCGCCGCCACGATGGCGGCGCTGGCGACGACGCGGACCAATAAGTTCAAGGGGCAGACGATCATCTATGCGCTGATCAACCAGCCGCTGATGGTGCCCGAGATCGTGACGGCGGTTGCGCTGTTGATTTTCTTCTCGATGATCAAGGTCGCGACGCAGTATAATGGCATGATCTATCTGATCGTCGCGCATACCGCGTTTTGCATTCCGTTTGCCTATCTGCCGATCCGGGCCCGTCTGCAAAGCATGGATCTGACCCTGGAAACCGCCGCTGCCGATCTTTACGCGACGCCCTGGCAGACCTTTCGCCGTGTGACCCTGCCGCTGATGTGGCCGGGGATCATCGCCGGGATGATGCTGGCCTTTGTGATTTCGCTGGATGACGTGGTGATCACCGAGTTTGTGAAATCGGCCGGTCAGGAGACGTTGCCGACCTATATGCTGGGGCAGATCCGGCGGGTCGTGACCCCTGAGGTGAACGCCATTTCGGCGGTGTCGCTGGTTGTCAGCATTATTTTTGTCGGGCTGTTTTTTGTTCTGACCGGTCGCAAGAACCCGACAAGCAATTAGACCGGACATTGCCCGAAAGGGCGCAACAAGGGAGAAGTGCAATGAAAAGAACTGTTTTAAGTGTGGTGACAGGCGCCGCCCTGGCCCTGTCGGGCGGGGCCGCGTTTGCAGCCGGTGAGCTGAATATTTTCAACTGGGGGAACTATACCAATCCCGAGCTGATCAAGAAGTTCGAGGCGCAGTATGACGTCAAGGTGACGATCACTGACTACGACAGCAATGACGCGGCTTTGGCCAAGGTCAAGGCCGGCGGTCAGGGGTTTGACATCGTCGTGCCGACCAACGGTTTCGTGCCGATCTGGATCAGCGAAGGCCTGCTGCTGGAATCCCGTCCTGACACGATGGAAAACTTCAAGAACGTGTCGGCAACCTGGGCCAATCCTGACTGGGATCCGGGCCGTCGTTACACTGTGCCTTGGCAGTGGGGATCTACGGGTGTTGCGGTCAATACCAAGGCGTATTCGGGCGATCCCAATACCTCGGCCATATTCATGGACCCGCCTGCCGAACTGGTTGGCAAGGTCAATGTCGTGCCAGAAATGGGCGACATCATGAGCCTTGCGATCATGTATTATGGCGGGGAGCCTTGCACGGGCGATCTTGAAGTCCTGAAACAAGTGCGTGACGGGTTGATGGCGGCCAAGCCGAAGTGGATTTCCATCGCGTACGGCACGACCGAAAAGCTGTCCAATGGCGACTATATGGCGTCGGTTAATTGGAACGGCTCCACCTTCCGGTCGCGGCTGAAAAACCCGGATGTGGTTTATGGCTACCCGAAAGAGGGCTATCCGTTGTGGATGGACTCCGTTGCGGTTCTGAAAGACGCCAAGAATGTCGAGAACGCGAAACTGTTCCAGAACTTCATCATGGACCCGGAAAACGCCGCGATGATCTCGGCCTTTGCGCGCTATTCTAACGGTATCGACGGCTCTGACGCGTTCATGCCAGACGATATGAAAACCGCACCCGAAGTGGTGGTTCCGGCGGAATTTGCCAGCCAAGGGCGGTTCATTCCGACCTGTTCGTCTGACGTGACAGCCCTTTACACCAAAATCTGGACCGAGCTTCAGAAATAGGACACTTGGCCTGGCCCCCGCAACAGCTGGGGGCCGGGCTTTTTCCTATGGTGCTGGCATGACCTCTTACAAAAACTCCCAAACCGCTGCGCCGATTATGCAGGGCAATCCGGTGCCGCCGAACTGGCGTCCGACCCTGCAAAACTGGGACAGCCCGCCGTTTAATCGCTGGAGCTTTCAGAACGTCCGGCAAATATTGCCGACCGTGCCGGTGCGTGGCCATCGTGGGCCTGCAAGCCCGCTGATGGCCAATTTGAAAGACCTGGGGGATCTGACTTTTTGCGCAAATGACGGGGTTGAAACCACCGTCGAAACCATGCTGGACGACACCTATACCGATGGGTTTATTGTGCTGGTTGACGGCAAGATCGTGACCGAACGGTATTTCAACAACATGACGCCCCAAACCCTGCATCTGGCGCAATCGGTGTCAAAATCAGTGGTTGCGACGGTTGCCGGTATCCTGATCGGGCGCGGTGTTCTTGACCCGATGCAACCGGTCACGGCCTATCTGCCGGAACTGGCGCGCACCGCCTGGAACGGCGCGCGCTTGCAGCATGTGCTGGATATGACGGCGGGGGTCAGGTTTAACGAAACCTACACCGATCCTGACAGTGATATCGCCATGACGGACATTGCCGCTGGCTGGAAACCGATGCCGCCGGGGACTGCGGGCTTGCCGCAAACGATCTGGGACCAGATCCTGGGCCTGACCGAACAGGACGCCGCGCATGGCGCGCGGTTTGAATATCAGTCAATCCAGACCGACGTTCTGGCGCATGTGATGCAGCGCGCGGCTGGCAAACGTCTGGCCGATCTTGTCAGTGACGAGCTTTGGCAAAAACTGGCCCCGGACGAGGATGCCGAATTTACCGTGGATCGCGGCGGATATGCGCTGGCCGATGGCGGCTTTAACGCTTGCCTGCGGGATTTCGCACGGTTCGGGCTGCTGCATCTGAACGGTGGCGCGGTGGCGGGCCAGCAGATCGTGCCGCCTGCGTTTGTCGCCAATACCCGGCACGGACCGCATGGATTGTTTAACGACGCGGGGCGCGAATTGCTGCCCAACGGCTGCTACCGCAACCAGTTCTGGGTTGAAGAGCAGGGCCGCGAAACCCTAATGGCCTTGGGGGTGTTTGGCCAGATGATCTATATCTCGCCTGAATATGACATGGTCGCGGTCAAGCTGTCGACCTGGCCTGAGTTTATGAACAAAACACATGAAACCAATACTTTAAGGGCGCTGCGTGCGATTGCCTCTGCCCTTGGGAAACCTTGAAAAGGATGACGACATGGACAGTTCCGATCTTTGCTATCTGACAGCCGAAGACGCGATTGCGGCTTTTACGGCCAAGACTTTATCACCGGTGGAGTTGATGGAGGCGGTGATTGATCGCGCGGGGCAGGTCCAGGACAAGCTGAAGCCCTTCACCTACACCCATTTTGACGAGGCGATGGATTTGGCCCGCAAATCCGAGGCGCGCTATAGTAAAGGCGCGCCGTTGGGGTCGCTTGACGGGCTGCCAATTGGCATCAAGGACGAGAGCTACATCGCGGGAAAGCCGACCTCGAACGGGTCGTTGATTACCAAGGATTTCGTCGCTGACGAGACCTCGGTTAATAATGAACGTATTCTGGCGGAGGGCGGGATCGTGCATGCCCGCACCGCCACGCCAGAGTTTTCCAGCGCCGGTATCACCTGGTCGCGGCTGTGGGGGGTGACGCGCAATCCGTGGAACCCTGAGTACACGCCGGGGGGCTCCAGCGGCGGTTCTGCTGCGTCATTGGCAGCGGGGACGTCGACGCTTTGCACGGGGTCTGACATTGGCGGGTCGATCCGTATTCCGGCCTCGGCCTGTGGTCTGGTCGGCTATAAACCGCCCTATGGCCGCAACCCCGATGACCCGCCCTTTAACCTTGACTTTTATTGCCATACCGGACCGCTGGCACGCAGCGTGAAAGACGCGATCCGGTTGCAAAACGTGATGTGCGGCCCGACGCCGCGCGATATTTCCACTCTGCGGCCAAAGCTGGTATTGCCAAGCGACTACGCGCCGATCAAAGGCTGGAAAATCGCCTATTCCCCCGATCTTTGCACATTTGAGGTTGATCCCGAAGTGCGCGCTAATACCGAAGCTGCACTTGATGTTTTTCGCGATCTTGGGGCCGTGGTGGAAGAGGTTGATTTGCAATGGCCACCGGAAATTCTGCAGGCAGCATTGTCGTATCTTGACCATTTATTTGGCGGTGCTTTGTCAAGTTTGCTGGAAGATCATGCCGACGAGATGACCAGTTATTGCCGCGAGTTATGCGAAAAATCGATGAAGTCTACGGCCCAGGATTTTGTCGGCTCGCTTGAGGTCGCGGGCGAGATGTACAAGACCCTTGGTCCGATTTTGGAAACTTATAACGTGCTGATTTGCCCGACGATGGGCATCCCGGCGGTGCCTGCCACCTATGATCAGACCAAGGACGAAGTCAGGATCAATGGCCGCGTGGTCAACCCGTTTCTGGGCTGGGTGATGACCACGCCGTTCAACACCCTCAGCCGTTGTCCGGTGCTGACGGTGCCGTCGGGCCATGCCAGTACCGGCGTGCCGACTGGCATTCAGATCGTCGGGCGAACCTATTGCGATCAGGATGTTTTTCAGGCGGCGCTGGCTTATGAGACGGCGCTGGGCGGATGGTATGGCAGTACCAGCAAGCGGCCGTTGATCTAGGCTGTCCATCAAGAATGTTTATCGCTGTTGTGCTTTTTGTTGCCTTGGACTTATTCTAAGGCGCATCAGGATCAAGCGGGATATGACTGCGCTATGTTGGGAAATACGTTCAGCCTGAAACAGCTGGAAGCGCTGGTTTGGGTGGCGGATCTGGGCAGTTTTCGCAAGGCCGCCCAACGGCTTGGGACGACGCAGCCGAATATCTCGTCCCGGATTGCCGGGCTTGAGGCAACGCTTGGCTGCGTGTTGATGCAGCGCGATGCTGGGTCGGTGCGGTTTACCGAAAAGGGCAGCGAGATCCTGTTGGTCGCGCGTAAGGTTCTGCGCGAGGCCGAGGCCTTGATCGAGGTCGCCCAAAGGGCAGACCTTCTTGAAGATCGCTTGCGTCTTGGCGTGACCGAGCTTGTCGCCTGCACCTGGCTGCACGCCTATCTGCGCGCTTTGAAAAAGGCCTATCCAAGGCTGTCTGTGGAATTGACGGTCGATCTGTCGCGCAATCTGGACAAGGAATTGGGCACCCATGCGCTGGATCTGGCGATCCAGACGGCTCCTTTTGCCACGGCTGCGCGAGGGGTGATTGAGCTTGGGAAATTTCCTTACATCTGGGTTGCTGCCCGCAATGGGCCTGCTGATCAGCCCGGCAAATACACACTGGACGAATTGATCCCCCACACGGTTTTGACCCATGCGCGCCACACCCAGGCCTATATGGAACTGACGGACCATGCCGACGGCTTAGGGCTGCCGACCACGCGGTTTGTGTCGTCAAACAGCCTGGCGTCTTGTGTGCAAATGGCGGTTGACGGGCTGGGCGTGGCCTTACTGCCGGAGGCTTTGGTGGAAAAGGAACTGGCCGCAGGCGGGCTGGTGCGGTTGGATGTCAATTGGACGGCCTCACCACTTCGGTTCGCGGCGCGCTATCAGGCGGAACGGGTGGCAGGACATGTCGCCAAGGCTGCGGCAATCGCCTCCGAGGTGGTGGCTAACTTTTATGCAGCGCGCCCGTAGGATAGATTTGCGTGATCATCCATATAGATATAAATAATTGGAATTTATGTGATTGCTGACCTAGCCTGCGGCGGAGGTTGGCCAGTTGCGGCCCCAACTGTAGCCCCAACTGTAGCAAGGTGGACCCCATGACATCAGAACTGGCGCGACTTGGTGTGGATATCGGCGGCACCTTCACCGATGTGGTGCTGGAGGTCGCGGGCGCCAGCTTTTCGACCAAGGTTCTGACGACTTATCAGGCCCCGGAAAACGCGATCATTGATGGGTTGCAGCAGGTTTGCGCCAAGGCCGGGATCACCCCCGGTCAGATCGACCAGATCATTCACGGCACCACGCTGGCCACCAATGCGCTGATTGAACGCCGCGGTGCGAAAACCGCGCTGATCACCACCGAAGGCTTTCGCGATGTGATCGAAATGCGCACCGAAAGCCGGTTTGAACAATATGACCTGAACCTTGAATTGCCAGAGCCGCTGTTGCCCCGACAAAGGCGTTACACCGTGTCCGAACGGGTCGACGCGAAAGGCGCTGTGCTGATCCCGCTTGAGCGGGCGGCGGTAGAAGCGCTGGTCGATCAGATCGCAGCTGCGGGCTATGAAAGCATTGCGGTCGGGCTGATCCATTCCTACCTCAACGACAGTCACGAACGTCTGATCCGCGAAGTTCTGGCCGAGAAAATACCGGGTGCGATGGTGTCGCTGTCGGCGGAAGTCTCGCCACAAATGCGCGAATATGAGCGTTTCAATACAGTCGTGGCCAACGCCTATATCAAGCCCCTGATGAAATCCTATCTGGGCCGTCTGGAAGGGCGGTTGCGCGATGAAGGCGTGGGGTGCAAGATTTTTCTGATGCATTCCGGGGGTGGCATCATTTCGCTTGAAAGTGCCGCCGAATTCCCGGTGCGTCTGGTGGAAAGTGGGCCTGCGGGCGGGGCGGTTTTTGCGGCCAACATCGCCGCGCGCTACGGGCTGGACAAGGTGCTGTCTTTTGACATGGGCGGCACCACCGCCAAGATCTGCCTGATCAAAAACCAGACGCCGAAAACCAGCCGGGTGTTTGAAGTGGCCCGGACGTATCGGTTCAAAAAGGGCTCGGGGATGACGATCTCGATCCCGGTGATTGACATGGTTGAAATCGGGGCGGGCGGCGGCTCCCTGGCACATGTCGATGCGCTGCGCCAGATCCGGGTTGGGCCGGAAAGTGCCGGGTCTGAGCCCGGGCCTGCCTGTTACGGGCGGGGTGGGGACAAACCGGCGGTAACGGATGCCGATCTGGTGTTGGGCCGGTTGGATGCGGACAACTTTGCAGGCGGCACGATCCCTTTGCATCTGGCGGCGTCTGAGGCGGCGCTGACCTCTGTTCTTGGCGATGTGTTGGAGATGAATGCGACGACCTCGGCCTTTGGGCTGGCGGAAGTTGTGGATGAAAACATGGCCAACGCCGCGCGGGTGCATGCGGTGGAAAACGGCGAAGACCTGTCGGAATATACCATGATCGCTTTTGGCGGGGCAGCGCCGCTTCATGCCGGGCGGTTGTGCGAAAAACTGGGGGTTGCGCGGCTTTTGGTGCCACCAGGGGCCGGGGTTGGATCGGCCATCGGGTTTTTACGCGCGCCCTTTAGTTTTGAGGCCAACAGATCGGTCTATATGCGCCTGTCGGCGTTTGATCCCGGCAAGATCCGCAGCCTGTTGCTGGATCTGAATGCCGAGGCGACGGGATTTGTGCGCACCTGTGACGCGACGGCCAAGATCGTGTCGGAATACAAGGTCTACATGCGGTATTCTGGCCAGGGCTGGGAAATCCCGATTTCACTGACGCAAGCGCAGGCCGAAAACCCGGACGCGGCGGCCTTTTTGGCGCGGTTTGAAGAAGATTATGCCAAGCTGTTTGGCCGCATCGTGCAGGGCATGGATGTGGAAATCACGGTCTGGGCGGTCAACGCAACGACGCTTGCAGATAAAGTCGCGCGCGTGACCGAAGCCCCGGCAGGGGAAGCGGTGCGGGCGACGGGTCAGCGGCAGCTGTTTGATCCGGCACAAGGGACGTATTTGACGGCGGCGATTGTGCCGCGCAGTTCGGTGACTGCCGGGCAGACGGTGGCGGGGCCAGCGGTTATAACCGAAGACGAAACCACGATAATTGTGCCGGTCAGCCGGGTTGCACAGGGGCAGCCGGATGGCTGTATCGACATAGTTGCCAGGGCGCCAAAAGCGGGGGCGAAATGACCAAAGATCGTTCAAATGTGTCCTATCAGGTGATGTGGAACCGGCTGATTTCGGTGGTGGAGGAACAGGCGCAAGCCCTTGTTCGCACAGCCTTTTCAACTTCAGTTCGGGAAGCAGGCGATCTGTCCGCAGGGGTCTATGACACCAAGGGTCAAATGTTGGCGCAGGCGGTGACAGGCACGCCGGGGCATGTCAATGCAATGGCTGATGCGGTGCAGCATTTCATTCGCCGGATCGGGCGGCCGAACATCCTGAAGGGCGATATTTATATCACCAATGACCCCTGGGAAGGCACCGGGCATTTGCATGATATCACGATGGTCACGCCATCGTTTCACAACGATCTTCTGGTCGGGTTTTTTGCCTGCACCGCGCATATCGTGGATATCGGCGGGCGTGGATTTGGCGCGGATGCGGCCAGCATTTATGAGGAAGGGCTTTATATCCCGATCATGAAATTCGCGGCGGAAGGCCAGGTCGATGAGACCCTGATCCGCATCGTGCGCGGCAACGTGCGCGAACCTGATCAGTTGATCGGTGACATCTATGCGCTGGCGACATGTAACGAGATCGGCCACCGTCGGTTGATCGAAATGATGCAGGAATTTTCGCTGGAAACGTTGGACGGGATCGCAGAATTTATCCTTGAAAACTCCCGCAGGGCGACGTTGGAACGGATCGCGGCCCTGCCACGCCAGACCGCTGAGGGTGAAATGACGGTCGATGGGTTTGACACGCCGATCCGCCTGAAAGTGAAGCTGACGATTGAGAAGGATCGGATCGTCTCCGATTTCACTGGCACGTCGGGGCTCGATAAAAAGGGCATAAACTGCCCGCTGGTCTATACTAAGGCCTATGCCTGTTACGCGCTGAAATGCGCGATCGCGCCGGAAATTCCAAACAACGCTGCCTCGCTGGCGCCGTTTGAAACCATCGCGCCGGAAGACACGATTGTGAACGCACTGCATCCGGCCCCCGTCGCATTGCGCCATATCGTCGGGCATTTTGTGCCGGACACGGTTTACGACGCGCTGGATAGAATATTGCCCGGCGTTGTGCCCGCCGAAGGTGCTGGGTGTTTGTGTAATTTTCAGGTCAGCCTGCGGCCGCGCACGGATGCGAAAGCGCCCAAAGATGCGCGCAGGTCTGAGGTGCTGACCTTCAATTCCGGCGGTTCCGGCGCGCGGCCGGGCCTTGACGGGCTGAACGCGACGGCCTTTCCAAGCGGTGTGATGACCATGCCGATTGAGGCGACGGAACATGCAGGCCCGGTGATCATCTGGCGTAAGGAATTGCGTGCCGACAGTGGCGGGGCCGGGGCAACACGCGGTGGTCTGGGCCAGCATATGGAAGTTGGCGCGACCGAAGGCCATGAATTTGACTTCCAGGCGATGTTTGACCGGGTGGATCACCCGGCGCGGGGACGTCGCGGCGGGCAGGCCGGAGCGGCGACCACCATTGCGCGTGATGACGGTGCAAAGATGCGTGGCAAGGGCAAACAGTTTGTGCCACATGGGCGCAAAGTGGTCTTGGCCTTTCCCGGCGGCGCAGGCTACGGTTCCCCGGCGGATCGTGACCCGGACCTGGTGAAACGCGATCTGGCGCGAGGCTACATTTCGGCTGAAACGGCACGGCGGGATTATGGGCTTAGCGACACAGAAATCAGCGCCGTGGCAGCGGCTGTGAAGGCGGGAGAGATCGCAACATGAAGGGTAAACTTCAGGCCCCTGTGCAGCGCCAATATGATGTGGTGATTATTGGCGGTGCGATGATGGGCTCCTCCACCGCGTGGTTTTTGTCGACCAACAAGGATTTTGACGGGCGGGTTCTGGTTGTCGAAAAAGATCTGACCTATGAGGCCTGTTCGACCACCCACACCAACAGCTGTATGCGCCAGCAGTTTTCGTCGGAACTGAATGTGCGGATTTCGCAATTCGCGGCGGACTTTGTGAAAAACCTGAGAGATTACATGGGCGGTGACGCGCGGGTGCCGCACCTGAGCATCCAGAATTTTGGCTATCTGTATCTGGCGGATAATGCCGGTTTTGCTGACAGCTTGCGCGAGGGCCATGCGGTGCAGGTGGCCGCCGGGGCTGGCACGAAACTGCTGACACCGGCTGAGATCAAGGCGGCCTTTCCGTTTTACCAGCTTGATGACATCGTTCTTGGCAGCCTCAACACGGTTGACGAAGGCTATTGGGATGGGATCACGGTTTTTGACTGGTGGCGACGCTCCGCCCGGGAACATGGGGTGGAATATATCCAGAACGAGGTTGTCGCGATGACGCGCGATGCCTCCGGTCGGCAGGTACAATCGGTGACGCTGGCCTCAGGCGAGGTGGTGGCCTGTGGCAAGGTTCTGAACGCCTCGGGGCCGCGCGCGGTACGCACCAGCCGGATGGTAGGGATTGAGCTGCCGGTCGAGCCGCGCAAGCGCTTCACCTGGATTTTCAAGGCCGAAAAACCGCTGGACCGACCGCTACCGCTGACGATTGACCCATCCGGCATCCATGTCCGTCAGGATAGTGAGAATTACTATCTGGCCGGGGGGCATGCGGCCCATGACCCGTCGGTGGATTATGATGATTTCGCGATGGATCACGACCTGTGGCAAAGCCATGTCTGGCCCTTGCTGGCGACACGTATTCCGCAGTTTGAGGCGATCAAGGTCACGAATGAATGGGCCGGGCATTATGCTTATAATGTGTTTGACCAGAACGCGATCATGGGCGCGCATGATGTGGTGGAAAACTTCTACTTCCTGAACGGGTTTTCCGGCCACGGCTTGCAGCAATCCCCGGCAATGGGCCGGGCAACGGCGGAATTGCTGACGTATGGCGAATACCGAAGCCTTGATATGACGCCGTTCAACTACGACCGCATCGCAAAGGGCGTGCGGTTTGTCGAAAAAGCTGTGATCTGACAGCGGGCCCACCATTTGGGGGCAAAACGAAACTGAACCAAAGGCCAGTTTGATGAAGAAACTTGTACTTACCGGCGCGGCGGGGCGTCTTGGCTCTTACCTGCGGGAGCCGCTTTCAAAGCTGTGTGATCAGTTGGTTTCAACCGATCTGGCAGCAGATGTCGGCACGCTTTATGCAAATGAAAGCTATGTTAGGGCGGACCTGGCGGATCTTGATGCGATGGTCGATCTGCTGGCCGGTGCCGATATGGTCGTACATTTTGGCGCGGTCGGGGATGAGGCGCCGTTTGACACCATCCTGGGGCCAAACATCATTGGCGCTTACAATATCTGGGAGGCCGCACATCGCAACAAGCTGCGTCGGGTGGTCTATGCAAGCTCGATCCATGCGGTGGGGATGTACCCAAAAACCCAGTTTATTGGCACCGATGTGCCGCATCGGCCTGATACATTTTATGGCCTAGCGAAATGCTTTGCTGAGGATCTGGCCCAGCTTTACTGGGACAAGCGCCAGCTTGAGGCAGTGTGCCTGCGGATACTGTCCTGCGCGCAAGTGGGCAATCCGCGCGCGGTTGGAAGTTGGCTAAGCTATGACGATCTGATCCAG
Organism: uncultured Rhodobacter sp.; assembly: GCA_964469075.1. Classification (GTDB taxonomy): domain Bacteria; phylum Pseudomonadota; class Alphaproteobacteria; order Rhodobacterales; family Rhodobacteraceae; genus UBA5972. Next base: position 13,144 of record CAYXXQ010000010.1, on the reverse strand, counting down.
CTTGTGACCCGCGCGATTGATACGCCGGTGACCGGGTTTACGGTGGTTTATGGCGTGTCTGACAACGATCGCGCGCCGGTTGATAACGCTGCCGCCAGCTTTCTTGGCTATCGCCCCAAAGACAACGCGGAAAGCCATGCGGCAGGTCAGTTTGCAGCCGCAGGCCCGGCTGATCCAACCGATCCCGGGCAGATGTGCCACGGCGGGCCGTTCGCGGCGATCGGGCTGGGGGAAAGTGGGTTGGCGCTGCTGAAAGTCGTGGATGACAAGAAGAAAACCTGAACTGGCGCGCGGCGCATTCTGACTTGAAACGGGGATTATGATGGCTGATTTGAAAGTGGCGGTTGTGACCGCAGGCGGCAGCGGCATGGGCGCTGACAGCGCGCGGCAACTGGCAGCGGACGGCTATAAAGTGGCGATCCTGTCGTCGTCTGGCAAGGGCGAAGCGCTGGCGGCGGAGCTTGGTGGGGTCGGGATCACCGGCTCCAACCGTGCGGTTGAGGATTTGCAGAAACTTGTCGATCTGGCGATGGACACCTGGGGACGGATTGATGTTCTGGTCAATTCCGCAGGCCACGGCCCGCGCGCGCCGGTGCTGGACCTGACCGATGACGACTGGCATGTGGGGATGGAGGTTTATTTCCTGAACGTCGTGCGTCCGACCCGGCTTGTCACACCGATCATGCAAAAGCAGGGCGGCGGCACGATCATCAACATTTCGACCTTTGCTGCGTTTGAGCCGAACCCGGTTTTCCCGACCTCGGGTGTGTTTCGCGCAGGGCTTGCGGCGTTTACCAAACTGTTCGCAGATAAATACGCGGCCGAAAATATTCGCATGAACAACGTCCTGCCGGGGTTCATCGACAGCCTGCCCGAGAAAGAGGAATTCCGGTCGCAAATCCCGATGGGTCGCTACGGCAATTCGCGCAACGAAATTGCTTCGGTGGTTGGGTTTTTGGCCTCTGACGGGGCTGGCTATATCACGGGCCAGAACCTACGGGTCGACGGCGGGATTACCCGCTCGGTCTGATGCGGGCAGGGTCGGTTTGGGGTTAATCTGCTTGCCACGCTTGTGGATTTCGGCATGTTAGGGGCGGGAAATCAAAGGACCGCCTGATGTCAGATTATCTGCCGAAACCACCCCGCATCTGCCGCCGTGTTGCGCTGGGCCTGGCATGAGTGATCGGCCTGACTCCACGCCGGTTTTGATCCGACCAGATCCAGATAACGCGCGATTGACGCGGCGGGTGACGGGGATTGATCACAATGGTTTGTCCCAGGAAATCTCGGTCGTTGAAGAGCGGCCCCTGACGATATTTCTGAACAGTCAGGAAATCGTCACGGCCATGACCATCGGCGATTATCCGGACTATCTGGCGCTGGGGTTTTTGCACAATCAGGGCATGCTGCATCGCGAGGATCAGATCACCGGCATCGACTATGATGACGAGCTGGAAACCGTGGTTGTGCGGACCGAAAACCCCACGAATTTTGAGGATAAGCTGAAGCGCAAAACCCGCACAAGCGGCTGTGCTGTTGGTACGGTTTTTGGCGATATGATGGAAGGGCTTGAAGGCGTTACTTTGCCCGCGTGCGAGGTGCAAACCTCCTGGCTATATGCGCTTTCGCATCAGATCAACACGATGCCAAGCCTTTATCTGACGGCCGGGGCCATTCATGGCACGGTCCTATGTCACCAGGATAAGCCGTTGGTTTATATGGAAGATGTTGGGCGGCATAATGCTGTTGACAAGATCGCGGGCTGGATGTTGTCGGAAGGTGTGAAGGCCGAAGACAAGATACTTTACACCACCGGGCGGCTGACGTCCGAGATGGTGATCAAAACGGCGATGATGGGGATTCCGGTGCTTGCGTCACGCTCGGGCTTTACGGCCTGGGGGGTGGAAATTGCACGGCAGGTTGGCCTGACCCTGATCGGTCGGATGCGGGGGCAGCGGTTTATCTGCCTAAGCGGTGAGGACCGGTTGTTGCGCGATCAGGATCCCGCGACGGTGGCGCAAGAAAGCCGCAAGAATCAGCGCAAAAGTGCGGGGGGCGACGGCGATGATTAAGGTAAATATGCGCCGGGTGTTGGCGGGGGTGTGGGCGTGAATTTGTTTGGTGTTGTTGGTTGGAAAAACTCCGGCAAGACCGGGTTGATGGAACGCCTGGTACGCGAGATTTCCGGGCGTGGCTTTTCGGTGTCGACAATCAAACACGCACATCACAGTTTTGATGTCGACCATCCCGGCAAGGACAGTTTCCGCCACCGCGAATCTGGTGCCCAGGAGGTGTTGCTGTCGTCGCGCAGTCGCTGGGCCTTGATGCACGAGGTTCGAGAGGAAGAAGAAGCGCGCTTGCCCGATCTGATCGCGCGGCTGGTGCCGGTCGATCTGGTGCTGATCGAAGGTTACAAGCGCGACAGTCATGCCAAGATCGAAGCCCATCGCGCCGTGACCGGCCAGCCTTTGATTGCGACAGATGATCCGACGATTATTGCACTGGCCAGCGACAGCACCATTGCCGACGCCAACCGCCCGGTTTTTGATCTGGATGACACCGCTGCGATTGCCGATTTCATCCTTGCCTTCACCCGGCTGTCATCGCCTTAAGACGCCGCTTCAGTCTGTCTTTCTGCCCGTTTTTCGACCCGTCTTTCTGCCGCCAACGTGCTGAGGCCGAGGTCATCCAAAATCGCGTAAATCGCGGGCAGCACGAACAGAACGATCAGCCCTGCGGCTGTCAGCCCGAAGGCCAGGCTTGCGACCAATGGGATCAGGATCTGGGCTTGCAGATTGGTTTCCGTCAGGATCGGCAGCAATCCGGCCACCGTGGTCAGCGAGGTCAGAAAAATCGCGCGAAACCTTGCGCGCGCGGCTTTTGCAGCGGCCTCGGCCACAGTTTTCGCCTCACCATGTTCACGCTTGACGAAATCCACCAGCAGGATTGAGTTGTTGACGACCACGCCCGCCAAAGCCACGAAGCCAAGCATGCTGGGCATTGAAAAATCCAGCCCCATTGCCATGTGACCGAAGATGGAACCGATCAGCGAAAACGGGATGATCAGCATCACGACGATGGGTTCGACATAAGAGCGGAACAAAAAGCTGAGCAGTAAAAACACCCCGATCAGGCCGATCATAAAGCCTTTCAGCATGGATTGCTGGGTTTTGCTGGCCTCGGCGTTTTGGCCTTCGATGTCCATTGCGATACCCGGATAGCGCGCCAGCAAGCCCGGAATGAACCGCGCGCTGGTGTCGCTGACAATGGCGCTGGCATTGGCCAGCCGCGTGTCGATGCTGCCCTGAACGGTGACGCTGCGCCGTCCGTCCTGGCGATTGATGCGGCTGAAGCCCTGGCCGATTTCCACAGTCGCGACCACGCTTAGGGGCACGAAACTGCCATCGGGCCGGGTGATGATGAAATCGTCAAACCGCTGGAACAGGCGCTGGTCCTCTTCCGCCAGTTGGGTCGTGACCTCCAGCAACTGCCCGTTCACCTGCATTTCGCGCACGGTGACGCCGGTATAGGCGGCCCGCAACTGGTCGCCGATACTGGCGGCCGTGATGCCCATCGGCCCGGCAGCATCATTCAGGGTGATGCGCAATTCGCGCTTACCGGCGCGCAGATCGTCCAGCACCGAAGTGACGCCCTGATATTGCCAAAGCCAGTCTTGCAACTCAAGCGCGGCGGCTTTCAGTTGCGCCAGGTCGTCGCCTTTTAGGCGCATATCAATGGCGATGCCTGCGGGGCCTATGGTGGCCTCAGCATATTTCAGGCTGATCACGTCGGGGACATTTCCGACCGCATCGCGCCAGGCGGCCATGATCGGATCAGGGCGGCTGACGCGCAAATCGGACGGCAGCAGATCGACGCTTAGCGTGACGACATGCGCTCCGGTTTCAAACGCATCGCGATTAACCCCATAAGTGACCGTGACGTGCCGGATCAGATCGGCCCCTTCCGGTTGCAGCGGCGACAGATCTTGATTGACTTGATCAAGCCCTGCTTCCAGCCGGGCCACGATCTGTTCGGTGCGCGCAAGCGGAGTGCCCTGGGGCAGCAAAACCCGGGCAACGATGGTGTCGCCGTCAAGTTCAGGAAAGGCGGTGAATTTCAGAAACCCGCCTGCCAGCATCGCGACGGCGGCCAGCAACAGGGCCAGGATCACGCCAGCGGTCGCATACCGAAAGCGGATGGTCTGATCGACCATCGGCCCGACCAGACGTTCGCGCGCCCAGTCAATCGCCCTTTCAACCCGGTCGCGGGTGCTGCCGGGCTTGCGTGGGGCTTCAAGGCTGTGAACAAGATGATGCGGCAGGATCAGAAACGCTTCGACCAAAGAGACCACCAACACGAACAACATGACGACAGGCACAACCCGCAAAACCGCCCCCAGATCGCCCGACAGAAACGCGAGCGAGCCAAAGATCATCGCCGTGGTCGCAAACGAGGCCAGGACGTTGGGAAAAACCTGCGCAGCCCCTTCGACAGCGGCATCAATGGCGCTGCGGCCTTTCTCGCGCAATCGGGCGATATTTTCGGCGATGACGATGGCGTCGTCCATCAACAGGCCGATCACGATCAGCAGGCCCAATGTGGTCATCAGGTTCAGCGAATAGCCGATGGCCCCCATCAAGGCGACGCCACCCATGAAGGACACCGGTAGGCCCATTGCCACCCAGAACGAGAAGCGGAAGCCAAAGAACAGCCACAGCACCAGAAAGACCAGGCCAAGCCCCTGCAAACCGTTCACGATCACCAGCGAAAGCCGGTCACGCACGATCGAGGCGCCGTCGGTGGTTATTTCCAGGGTCACGCCGGGAGGGGCTTGCTGACGCTCGGCCGCCAGAAAAGCCTTCAACTGGTCGATGATTTCCAGCGCGTCATCGGCGCGGGTTTTGGTGATATCGAGGATTGCGGCGGGCTTGCCGTCAAACAGGATGCGATCATCCTCAAGCGCGAACCCTTCGGTGATGGTGGCGATATCGCCAAGCCGGACCTGGCCGCCGGTTTCCGCTGACCTCACAACAAGCTGGGCCAGTTCGTAAGGGGTGCGGCGTTCTTCCACGACGCGGATCAACAGGGTTTCGCTGCTGGTTTCAAGGCTGCCTGCAGGCTGATCAAGGCTGGCGGCTTGCACTGCACGGGCGACATCGCTGACCGACAGGCCAAACTGATTGAGGCGCAACGGATCAAGGCCGATCTGCAATTCACGGGTGGCAAAACCCGAGATGTCGATCTTGGGGATGCCGCCCCAACGCAGCATCCGGGTGCGGATCTGCTCGGCGTAGTCCTTGAGGTCAGGCCGGGTGTCAGGCCCGGTGATCGCGACCGAGGCCACGAATTCAGTGGTGCCAAGGGCTTTGATGCGGGGCATTTCGGCACGATCAGGGAAATCGGTGATCGCCTCGACCTCGGATTTGATATCGGCCAGGAAGCCCTGAAAACTGTCGCCTTCGCGCATTCTGACAACGGCACGGCCAAGGTTTTCGCGCGCTTCACAGGATTGTTTGTTAATGCCGGTCACGGCATCCAGCGCGTTTTCCAAGCGCTCACAAATCGCGGTTTCCACGTCCTCGGGCCGCGCGCCGGGATAGGCGACGCTGATTTCCACCTGCGAAAGCTCGGCGCGGGGAAAGGTTTCGCGCAACAGGCCCGGGGCCACAAACAGGCCCGCCGTCAGAAACAGGATCATCAGCAAGTTGGCAATCGTCGGGTGATGGGTGAAAAACCGGATCATTGCGGCGGTTCCTGCCCGGCGAGTTGCGCGGCCATCTCAAGATCTTCGGTGACCTCCAGCAACATGCCCTCGATCACCGGGCTTGGGATCGACAGAAGATAGCGGGTGCCTGCGGGCAAGATGTCTTTGATAACTGCGATGTCTTGTTGCACCAAAAGGGTGTCCACCGCGATCCGCTGCAACCGGTTTTCCGGCGTGGCCGTCAGGACATGACCGTCGCGCAGGGCAGCACGGGGCAACACGATGCCGCGCAGGGGGCTGGCTTGCAGGATCACCTCAACAAACATGCCTTTGGTCAAGGGCGGGCGCTTGCCGGGCTGGGCGCTGGCATAGGCGTTGTCGACGCGCACGATGATGCCAAGGGTGCCCGATTTCTGGTCGATCACATCGCTGATCCGGTCAACGCTGGCAGGCCATTCCAAGGTTTCGGCCCCCAGAACCAGGCGCACCACCGCGTTCAGGCCCATCTGGCGCACGCTGTGGGTCATGGCGCCGGGATCAAATGCGAGGTTCGTCGTGCTGACGTCGGACGATTGCAGCAAGGCCGGGATTTCAGCGATAGAGACTTGGGCCAGCACCTCGGCAGCATCAACGCCATCCAGAACGGCGGCGGTTGTACCTGCGCGCACAAACTGACCCTCTTCGACGGCGACCGTGGCGACGCGGGCGGCAAAGGGCAGGCTTAGCTCGGTGCGGCCTAGGTTCAGCCTTGCGGTATCAAGCCCGGCGCGAAAGGCAGCGATCTGTTCGGTCTGCGCGGTGTGTTGGGTTGGCAAAAGGGAGAGGGAGCTTTTGACGTTCAAGACCTTCTGGCGCTGGGCCAGAAGGGCCGATTGTGCCTGATCAAGGGCGGTCTGGCTGACCGTGCCGCCAGAAAACAGGGTTTCGGCGCGGGTGAGGTCACGTTCTTTCAGGGCCAGGGTTGCCTGTTCAATTTCAAGGGCCGCTGTCAGGTTTTGCCTCGTGACCGAAAGTTCGGCCAGGCGCGCTTCGGCGGCGCGAATATTGGCGTTGGCTTCGGCAATGGCGAGGGTGAAATCGGTTTGCGACAGGTGAAAAAGCACGGTATCGGCAGGCAGGATCTCGCCCTTTTGCAGGTCTGGATTTACGTATACGGCAGTGCCCGCAACTTGCGGGATCGCCTCAAAATTGCGGGCGGGAGAGACAAGGCCAAAGCCCGTCACCTCAGGGATGACATCGCGCGCTGTCGGGGTGATCACGCGCACGGCATAGGCGCGTTCGGCCAGGGCGATGCGGGCAGGCGGCGGGCGGTTTGTGACGACGAAAGCCAGAAAGCCGACGCCGACAAGGGCCAGCGGCAGGGTGATCAGCAGAAGTTTCAACAGAGGGCGCATCAGTCGCCTCCTTTCATGGAAAAACCGGACAAGAGCAGCGCAAGCAAGCGCGGCCCATCAGCAAGCAGAATTGCCGGATTGCGCGAAATCAGCATCCGCAGGATCAGGCTTTGGATCAGACCGATGATCAGGGTCGCCGCGTCGGTCTTGTCTATTTCAGGGCGAATGTCGCCCTGGTCGATGGCGTGGCCAATGTTCTCGACCAAAGCCGCGCGCATGCTGGCCAGCGCCTGCATCATCCGGGGCTGCACCGGCCCGCGCTTTGCATCAGGATCGCGCATGATCATGATGTCCGGCAGGGCCGGGGCGGCGGTGACCAGCGCCAGATGGCCCTGCACCAATTGGCGCAATCGCGGCAGGCCGGGGGGACGCGTTGCCGCGTCGGTAATATTGTCGGCGATGCGCTGGCCCAGAAGGTCGGCTATTGCGATCCAGATGTCTTCTTTGCGGGGAAAATGCTTGTAAATCGCGGGCTGACTTAGACCCAGTTGCGTGGCGATCATGCCAGTTGTCACCCGATCCGGGCCAGCGGTGAAGGCCAGATCAAGAGCGGCTTGGGCGATTTCGGCGCGGCGCTGGGTTAACGGCTCAGGCATTGGCGGTGCGCCTTTTGCTGCGGATCAGGGCCAGGGCTATGATCGCCCAGACGAAAAACCGCAGGATCAGCGCGGCGATGGTGCGAGGTTCAAATGCCGTGCCAGTCAGGGTTTTAAAGGCGAAGATCAGGCCAACCAGCAGGGTCGCGCCTGCGATCAGGATCGCCAGGTTGGGGGCCTGTTTGTGGCCGCGCCAGATCAGCACGGCACCCAGGATATAGGCAAATCCTGCAAGGAAGTTGAACCACAGGACAAGCGGCACAACCGCGCCTGCCAGATTGCGGGTTTCGTCCGGGCCAAACAGGACGCTGCCGCCTGAAAACACGGTCATGACGCCAAAGATCAGCGCGAGGAGGGCGAGAAATCGGTGAAGCGGAGGGGTTTGCATCGGTGGCACCACGGGTTGGGGGTTTTCAGCCTCTTACGCCGGGCGAGGTTATAAGTCTATAACTATTTCGACATTACCCGCTATTTCAGTGACCAAACCCGTAGAATGAACCCGCCAAGTGCGATGGCACCGATGCCGCCTGCCCAGGCCAGAACGGTGGGAAAGCCGACCAGATCGGCGGCAAATCCCAAGATCGCGGCCCCAAATGCGGCCGCACCGATGGCCACCATGATCCAGATGCTCATGACACGGCCGCGCATCTCGTCGTCCAGTTGCAACTGGATGGTGGTTTGCATCGACACACCGGTCATCGTGCTGGCAAATCCAAGGCCGCAAACCAGTGCCAGGGCGGCGGGCCAGGCGGTGACAATGCCGGTCAGGGGGACCAAAAGGACGCCGATCCAGGCACTTAACAGGGCTGTGGGCCGCAATTTGCCGCCGATCTGGGCCGGGGCGAGGGCCATGCCGATCCCGGCGATCAAAGCACCCAGCCCGGCGCTGGCGGTCAGCATGCCAAGCCCGGACGCGCCTTTGGAAAACACGCCGTCGGCCAGCACCGGCAGGATTTCAAGCGTGCCGCGAATGATGAAGCCCATTGCCGCCGTGACCAGCATCGCCCGCAGGATCAGGGGTTGGCTTAAGACATGGCGAAACCCTTCGGTCAGGGCGGCGGCGTAGGTGTGGCTGCCTTTGGCACGGGCCGGGCGCGGGCGCACGACCAGCGTCGATAGCGCCAGCAAAAAGGGCAGATAGCACAGTGTCTGGATCGCAAGCGAGGTGGTGACGCCAAGGCTGGCGATGGTCACGCCACCAATCGCGGGGCCTGTCAGCCGGGCCAGATTGAAATTGATCGCAACCATATTGATCACGGACGACACCAGCGCCTGCGGCACCAGGCGCGGCGCCAGCGACATCCGCACCGGGTTATGCGCCGCAGATACCAGCCCGGAACAGGCCGAAAACAGCAGCAACAGCCAAGGGGCGAAAGCGTCAAGATAGGCGGTCAGCAGCAGTAAAAGCGCGATCAGCAGCAGCAGCGATTGGGTGGTCAGCGCAGCGGTTTTGACATTGATACGGTCAACCAGCACGCCAAACAGCGGCCCGGCCAGAACGGCGGGGATGAAATTGACGAAAGCCACCAGACCGACGAACCCGGCAGCATCGGTCAGATCCCAGGAAATCCAGCCAATGGTAACACGCTGCATCCAGAACGCGTTAAGGGCAAAGATATTACCAAACAGATAGGTCCGGAAATTACCGGATTTCAGGGCGGAGATGTTCATTCAGGGGCCGCCTGTTTCTGGTTGGGCCGGTTGGCTGCGGGCCAAGGCGATGGCGCTGATCGCGGTGATGCCTCCCGCGGCCAGCATGACCGGGATCGCGGCTTGCCAATTGCCCGACAGGGCAACGACGGCGGCGGCGATGGGGGGGCCTGCAAGCTGGCCAATAGCGGCCCCCTGCACCAGCATGCCGCTGATCGTGGCCATCACCGATTGGCGCGGCGCGTGTTTTGGAATCTCGGCAAAAAGGGAGCTTGGGATCAGCCCGGCAAACCCGGCAAAAGCGACCCCGGCGGCGATCCGGTAAGCCCCCGGAACCCCCGCCGCGAAGATGAAGATGGAGGCCAGCGACATCACCAGACTGCCGGTCAGGATCAGGCCGAGGGTCTTGAAATTGCGGCTATGCAGCCAACCCGAAACCGCATTGCCTAGGGCGTTGAAGAAAACCACAAACGCGCTGGCGGCGGCGGCGGTGACGGCGGAATAGCCATTAAGCTCGATCAGGACCAAAGGCAGGAACCCGGCGACGATCAGGTACTGCCCAGCATAAAACGCGAAGGTGATTGCCAGCAAGATCGGCCCCGGCCTGCGGCTGTAGCGCAGGATATCGCGCAGTTTCATCCGGCTTGACGGGCTTGGTTTTGCACCGGGCAGGCGCTTGCCGACCAGAAAGACCGGGATCGCCACCGACAGGATCAACAAAGACGTAACCCACCACAAAACCCGCCAGTCAAAGAAGTAAAGCAGCGGCCCGGACAGCGCCATCATGATGCCGGAGCCAAGCGGCATATACATCCCCCACAGCGCGAACGAGGTCTTGCGATGCCGCGCGGTCACGGCCAGCACAATCAATGGCGGCATCGAGGTTGAGGTCAGGATAAAGCCAAGCCCTTCAAATATCCGGGTCAGCAACAGTCCGGTGCCGCTGTCGACAAACCCACCGGCAATGCCGGATACGGCTGTCAGGATCATGCCGGTGATGGCAATCTGCAAAGGCCCGAACCGGTCCGAGAGGGAGCCTAAAAACACCGCAAACGCCGCTGCGATCAGGCTGAAAATGGCCACGACCCAGCCCGACTGGGTTAAGGTAAGGCCCAGTTCTGCCTGCAAGGCGGGCAGGGCGGCGGGGACTTTGCCGATTTGCATCGCAACCGCCGCCCCGGCTCCGATCAGCACGGCGACCCTCAGCCAGGAGGTCTTGGTCACTTCGAAACTCTGCGCCACGTCTGGCCTCATTTTGATGGACTGCCTTGTTGTTACCCCTGTTTTTGGGGGGTTGGAACCGCTGAATTCAATGCCAGGATGCAAACCGGGGCGGCAGGCGGCAAGCATGTGAAACAAGCGGCAAATCCGTTTGACCCCGCGCCGGACAAGCGGCATCCTGCGGGTTCGGCGATTTGGGCCGGTTTGCGCATCATTGGCCGATCTGGCCCTTCAAACAGGGGTGAACGCTTTGGAACGATCTTTCGCCAAGGAAATCGAAAGCCTGAAACTGGGCGAAGGCGACGTGTTTTACGGCGAGGGCATTTTGGCTGTCACCAAGGCGCTGCTGCAATCCGGGGTGTCCTATGTCGGCGGCTATCAAGGCGCGCCGGTCAGCCATCTGATCGACGTGATGGTGCAGGCCAAGGACGAGATGGACAGTTTAGGTGTGCATGTCGAGGCTTGCACGAACGAGGCTTCGGCTGCCGCCATGTTGGGCGCGTCGATCATGTATCCGGTGCGCGGGGCTGTAACCTGGAAATCCATCGTCGGCACCAATGTCGCGGCGGACGCCCTGTCAAACCTCGCGTCGCCCGGTGTGAAGGGCGGCGCGCTGATCATCATCGGTGAGGACTACGGCGAGGGCGCCAGCGTCATTCAGGAACGCAGCCACGCCTATGCGATGAAATCCGCGATCTGGCTGATGGACCCGCGCCCCAATCTGGAAAGTATCGTCAAATGTGTTGAGAAATCCTTTGAGCTGTCGGAAGCCTCAAACACCCCGGTGATGATGGAACTGCGTATCCGCGCCTGCCATGTCGAGGGCAGTTTTCAGGCGCGTGATAATGTGGCACCCAAGATTTCCACTCGCCACCGGTTGGCCGAACCCGCGCCGCATGACTATGACCAGTTGGCGCATCCGCCGGTGACTTACGGCCATGAAATCCGCAAATATCAGCAGCGCTTGCCAGCCGCCCGAAAGTTCATTCAGAACCACCGGTTGAACGAGTTTCTGGACGGGCGGCACAAGGATGTCGGCCTGATCGTGCAAGGCGGGGTTTACAATGCTTTGATGCGAGCGCTTGAAGAATTGGGCCTGGCCGATGCCAATGGTCAGTGCGATCTGCCGATCATGGTGATGAATGTCGTCTACCCGTTGGTGCCGGACGAAATCCTGGGCTTTGCCGAGGATAAGAAGGCGCTTTTGGTCGTTGAAGAAGGCCAGCCGGAATATATCGAACACGAAATCGGCGCGATCCTGCGACGGGCGGGTTCAAACGTCGTGCTGTCGGGCAAAGACGTTCTGCCAATGGCGGGGGAGTATAAATCCGAGGTTCTGGTCGAGGGCGTCGCGGCGTTTCTGAAAACAAACCTGCCAGCCCTTGGCAACCTGCTGGGGGAGGCTGATTATGCGGATGAGGTCGCCGACCTCAAGGCGCTGGCCCGTAAGCACTTGCAAAAGCCCGTGCCGCCCAGACCGCCCGGGTTTTGCACCGGCTGCCCGGAACGGCCGTTTTTTGCGGCCCTGAAACTGGCCCAGCAGGACATCGGCCCGGTGCACTATTCCGCCGACATCGGCTGCCACGCATTTGCGACATTCGCACCGTTCAACTTTGGCAACTCGATCCTTGGTTACGGGATGAGCCTGGCATCAAATGCCAGCGTGTCTGGCTTGCAGCAAAAGCGCGCATTGGCGGTAATGGGCGATGGTGGGTTTTGGCATAATGGCATGTTGTCGGGCGTGACCTCGCGGCTTTTGAACGGCGGCGACGGTGTGCTTGTGATCATGAAAAACGGCTATACCTCAGCCACCGGCACGCAGGAGGTGATTTCGTCCCCCGATGCGCCTGCCAAGCTGGCGGCGGCGGAAGGCAGTGCAACAGCGCAGGATCATACGATCGAAGATGCTTTGAAAGGTGTCGGGGTGAAATGGCTGCGCACGGTCCACACCTACCGCGTTTCAGACATGCGCAAGACCCTGTTGGAGGCGTTCAAGACGCCGTTCAGCGGCCTGAAAGTCATCGTCGCCGAAGGCGAATGCCAGTTGGAACGCCAGCGCCGCATCCGCCCGATCCGCGCCCGTGCGCTGGCCGATGGCAAGCGCCTGGCCCGCACCCGCTTTGGCATTGATGAAGAAACCTGCACCGGCGATCACAGCTGCATCCGCCTGTCGGGCTGCCCGACCCTGACGGTGAAAACCGCCAAGGATCCGCTGAAAACCGATCCGGTGGCGCATGTCACAAATGGCTGCGTCGGCTGTGGGTTATGTGGTGAGGTTGCCCATGCCGCAACTCTGTGCCCGTCATTCTGGCGGGCCGACATCATCAGCAATCCGAACTGGTCTGATCGCCTGTTGGCGCGGATACGCGGTTTTGTGACCGGGCTGGCAGTGTCATGACCGTGGCTGCTGAAGGCAAGGCCCTTTTGCGCATTCAGGTGTCAGCCCTTGGCGGCGAGGGCGGCGGCGTTTTGATGAACTGGATCGTCGCGGCGGCGCGGCTGGCGGGGCATCAGGTGCAAGCAACCTCGGTCCCCGGGGTGGCGCAGCGAACCGGGTCAACGAGTTATTACATTGAAAT
>CAYXXQ010000009.1:4789-26760 GCA_964469075.1 uncultured Rhodobacter sp. | reverse complement strand
AGAGTTGAATCAGAAATCAACACAAATGGGAATCCTGAATCTCAACAGACCCTAGCCCGGCCCATAGCCGTCACAAATAGAAAAGCCGCATCCCTAACAAAGATGCGGCTTTCCCGTGGAAACGGTCAACTTGCAAAAGATAACCGTCATTTGCGGGACTGAGGCAAATCGACCCCGCAAAATTGATGCTTAGGCAGCCCGCGACAGCAGGACATCGCCAACCCGTTGCTGGGCCTTGACCTCGTCAACCCCGTCAACGGCGGCAACTTCGCGGGTCAACCGCTCCAGCGCCGCTTCATAAAGCTGGCGTTCGGAATAGCTTTGTTCGCGCTGATCGTCGTTGCGGTGCAGATCGCGCACCACTTCGGCAATGGAAATCAGATCGCCAGAGTTGATCTTTTGCTCATATTCCTGGGCGCGGCGCGACCACATTGCGCGCTTGACGCGGGCGCGGCCTTTCAGCGTTTCCATCGCCCGACCAACGGTGTCGGGGCTGGACAAGCCACGCATCCCAACCGAGGCGGCCTTATCCGTCGGCACCCTGAGGGTCATCTTGTCTTTTTCAAAGGCAATCACGAAAAGTTCCATCTTGAAACCAGCGATTTCCTGTTCTTCGATCGAAATCACTTTGCCCACGCCATGCGACGGATAGACAACGTAATCGTTCGGGTGAAACTCGGTATTTTTCTTGGCCTTGGTCATATTTAGACGTCCTCTTCCTAGTCTCAATTGTCAGCGGACCCTTGGGTTTTCCGCGACAAAAACCGCCCAGCAGCACCCTGACATTGGGGGACCACAGCGGTTCTATCCATTTTTCGAAGTAACCATCGCAAAGGGCGAGCAGCGCAATTGCGATCTCTTCAGCAGCTTCGTTCACGACCAATCATATCACAAAATAGGGGTATCTCAAAGCGCTGCAATGCAGCAAAGCGGATTCTCCGTGCCAAACCAGGGCTTTATGGTCTAAAACCGGGGTCTAAAACCGGGTTTCGCAGCATAAATCCGCGCATTTGCGGCGAATCAACTGCGAAGGTGAATTACCCGCCTGTGCCGGGCTTTTCGGAAAAGTATTTTTCCAGCTTGCCGGTTTCACCGTCATGCTTGGCCGCATCCGGCATTTCGTCTTTCTTGGACACGATGACAGGCCACAACTCGGAGTATTTGCGGTTGAATTCCACCCATTTTTCCATGTCAGGTTCGGTGTCCGGGCGGATCGCGTCGGCTGGGCATTCAGGTTCGCACACGCCGCAGTCAATACATTCATCCGGGTGGATCACCAGCATGTTTTCACCTTCGTAAAAACAATCAACCGGGCAGACTTCGACGCAATCGGTGTATTTGCAGGAGATGCAGGCATCGTTGACGATATATGTCATTGGGCAAACCTCAAACTGTAATTCCGTGCCGCTTCCGGCTTGCCCGACCGCTACCTGTTTTTCGCAAGGAGGTCAATTGATGCAAACCCCATCTGAGGCACAGCTGCGTGACCACCCCAATCACCGCCTAGCGCGACCGGAATTTGTCAAGCTCCCGGCGCTGCTGCTTGCTGGGGCGGCCGCCACCGTCAAAGCGGGGCGTCTTTGGTGTGGGTTCGGTTTTCGGGGTCAGATCAAGGTAAAGCGCCTGGGCCTCTGGGGCGGGGCCGCGCCGGGTTCCAAGATCAGCGATCTCGACCACCCGGATTTCGCGCACCTGCGCAAATGTCAGGGTATCGCCGACACCGACGGCAACCGCGCCTTTGGAAACCTTGACGGAATTGACCCGCACTTGCCCGGCAACGATTTGTTTCGCACTTAGGGTTCGGGTTTTGAAAAACCGCGCATACCACAGCCATTTAGCCAGGCGAATGGTCGGGCGTGGTTCTACCATCGGCGGCTCAGG
This sequence comes from uncultured Rhodobacter sp., assembly GCA_964469075.1. Classification (GTDB taxonomy): domain Bacteria; phylum Pseudomonadota; class Alphaproteobacteria; order Rhodobacterales; family Rhodobacteraceae; genus UBA5972. Next base: position 24,879 of record CAYXXQ010000009.1, on the reverse strand, counting down.
ATTTGTCTTTCAGCGCCATCAAGGCCGCAAAAGGATTGTCTGGATCAATCGCTTTTTCCTGCTTTGGCGGTCGCGCGGAATGGGTCTTGGGGGCTGTATCCTTGCCACGCGGCTTGCCCTGGCGCTGCTTGTCGCGGGGTTTGCCACGGACCGCATCGCGCGGCTTTTCCGAGCGCGGCTGTTCAACGCGTCGGCGCTTGGGGGACCATGTGAAGGTGAAGAAAACCTCAACCTCAGGCGCTGTGGTTTCCACAGTCGTTTCTGGTGAGGTTTCTTCTGTGGCTTCAGCGGCAGCCTTGGCGACGGCTTCTTCAGCCACCGGTTCCGCAACAGCTTCCGGCGCAGCATCAGCTTCCGGCGCAGCATCAGCTTCCGGCGCAGCATCTGCTTCCGGCACAACCTCCTCGGCAGTTTCCGCACCAGCCTCAGCCGTTTCCGGGCTAGGCGTCTCAGCGGTTTCTGCTTTGTCAGCCTCCGCCACAACTTTGACCTTCGGCCGCTCCCCGCGCTCGGATTTATAGCCGAGGCCCTGCATCAGATCGGCGAATTGTTCCAGCGTCATGCCGGTGATCGACAGCATGTCAGCCGTCGCCTCAAACCCGGCGCGGCTGTCCTGGCTGCGGGTCATGTCGGCCAAGCGTTCCAGCATGTCGATGCGGATCGCGCGGCTACCTGCCAGCCGATACCCGGCTTTTTCGTAATAGCCTTCAGGCGCACCAACAATGGCCGGCACCGTCACCAGACCCGGTGGCGGCGCTTCGGGAAATTCGTCCAGGCCCTGCGCCAGTGACCACAGCACCAACCGCAATCGGGTCGGGGCGGGTTTCAGCATCAGTTGCTGGAAAATCGTGTATTGGCCAAACCGCACGCCGTGTTTGCGCAGCAATCCGCGCTGATCCTGATCCAGACCCTTGATATCGTCAGCCACCATCGCGCGCGGCAGCACGCCCAGTTCTTCGACGATGCGAAAGGCAACACCGCGGGCCATGCCGCTCACCGCCTCGTCGTTTTTCAGGGCCAGCAATGGCTCAAACAACGCGGTGATCTTGCGCTCTACAAAATGGCTGAGGCGGCGACGAACCTTTTCGGCCACATCCGGGCCAGCCTCGTCATCAACGAAAACCTCAATCATCGGCGACAGTGCATCTGCACCCTTGACCAGCTTGCCGACAGCGTTTTCGCCCCACATCAATCCACCCTGTTCGGTGAAATCAATTTCGGTGTCCGGCGCGTTGTAAAACCGGTCCGAGCGCAGGTTGAATTCCGGCGTCAGCGCGGCCAGACCGGCGGCGCGCAGGGTTTTCGCCTCTTCCGGGGTGGCATTGCTGTCTTGCTGAAAGCGAAATCCGCTCAGCTTGCCGATATATTGCCCCTCGACCGAGACTTCACCCTTGTTGTTCACGTCAGCCACCAGGCTCTCCTTCTGTTTCAACCGCCGCAACAAAACACTTGTGCGCCGGTCGACAAATCTTTGCGTCAGCCGCGCGTGCAGCGCATCTGACAACCGGTCTTCTACAGCGCGGGTTTCGCCGCGCCAGTGGTTTTCGTCTTCTACCCAGTTTTTCCGTTGCGAAACATAGGTCCATGTGCGGATAAACGCCAATCTTTTCGATAATGTGTCAATGTCGCCATCCGTGCGGTCAATCTGCGCGATCTGGCGGGCAAGCCAATCGTCAGGCACATGGCCGGTATCCTGCAAAAATCCGAGCAACCGTGACAGCAGTGCGATATGCTCCCCTGCCGAGATATTGCGAAAGTCCGGCACCTGGCAAATATCCCACAGCAGCCGCACATCGCGCCCCGAAAGGATCCGATCCGCGATTTCGGGAATTTCCGACAGGGTTTTCAGCGCATGCAGATCATCCACTTCGCGTGCGCGCACCAGCCAGTCATTATCACTGCCCGCTTCAAGCGAGGCGATCAGGGCCGGGACGGTGCCCAATTCCAGCCGATTATTGCGCCATTGCAGTTTTTTGATCGGCGTGAACTGATGCGCTTCAATCGCGTCAATCACCTCGGTGTTCAGGGGCCGCGCTTCGCCGGTGACCCCAAAGCTGCCAGCATTCATATGCCGCCCGGCCCGCCCGGCGATTTGCGCCAGCTCGTTCGGCGCAAGCGCCCGCATCCGGCGGCCGTCAAATTTGGACAGGCTGGAAAAGGCGACATGGTCGATATCAAGGTTCAACCCCATGCCAATCGCATCGGTCGCCACCAGATGATCGACATCGCCGTTTTGGTAAAGATCAACCTGGGCATTGCGCGTCCGCGGGCTAAGCGCCCCCAGCACAACCGCCGCCCCGCCCTTCTGGCGGCGCAGCAGTTCAGCGACCGCATAGACGTTATCGACCGAGAACCCGACAATCGCCGACCGCGCAGGCATGCGGCTGATCTTGCGGGAGCCCGTGTAACTAAGCTGCGAGAACCGTTCGCGTTTCAAAAAACTGACCCGATCGACCAGGCCGTTGATGGCACCGCGCATCGTGTCGCTGCCCATGAATAGCGTTTCCTGAAGCCCGCGTGCGTGCAAAAGTCGGTCGGTAAACACATGCCCGCGCTCAGGATCGGCGCATAGCTGGATCTCATCAATGGCCAGGAAGTCAGCCCCGATATCGGTCGGCATCGCTTCCACTGTCGCCACCCAGTATTGCGCGCGCGGCGGCACGATGCGTTCTTCGCCCGTCACCAGCGCCACCACAGACGGGCCGCGCAATGCGACGATCTTGTCGTAAACCTCGCGCGCCAGAAGGCGCAGCGGCAGGCCGATGACGCCGGTGCGATGCGCCAGCATCCGTTCTATCGCATAATGGGTTTTGCCGGTATTGGTCGGCCCCAGCACGGCCACGATCCGCCTGCTTGCCTGGCTCATCGTTTCTGCCTTGCTTTGCCTCACCCGATTGAACGCGCGTTACAGCGATGTGCCTTCGGTCTTGTCCAAAAGCCGTTCAATCGCCTCAATTAAATCGGGGCGGTGCGGATGTACAGCCAAAGCTGCCTGATAGGCACGCAACGCGCTGTCATATTGCTCGAGCCGTTCGTAAATGATGCCAAGGCCTGTCAGCGCCCCGAAATGCCGCTGGTTCAGGGCCAGCGCTACCTCGATATCCGAAACCGAAAGACCATATTCGTCATCCATGAAAAACGCCGTGGCGCGGGCGTTCCAGGCTTCGGCAAAATCCGGGGCGTGATCAATCAGGGCCGACAGATGTTCAATCGCCTTGCCGTAATCCCCGGCTTTCATCGCCCGGCGACCCCGTTCCAGCAACAAATCCATCGCCGGAGAGCCTGATTTTGACCACTCCTTCCAGATGCGTTTTTCCACTGCCAGCCAGTTGCCATCGTCGGGATCCTGAAGCTCAACAAACAGGTCATCCAGCGCCTCTGTCTGGCTGAAACCGGGGGAAGGCAGCAACGCCAGCAGAAAAATCAGCAGGGCTGCCGCAACGGTAGGGGTATATTTTTGCAACAAGTGATCCATATCGGTTTCCAATGTAACTAAATGGGCGTAAATAGCGAGTGAAACTCGCGCCCATAGCCGGAGGATAACGCATGAGTGATGTAATCAAAGGGGCTGTTGAAGCCCTGCAAGCCAAACTTGGCGACGGAGGTTTTGACGCCTCGGTCAAGTTCGCAATTGAAGGCGAAGGCGCTGTTGTCGTTGACAGCAAAGGCGTGCGCGCGTCGGACGAGGATGCAGAATGCACCCTGACCGCCGATGCTGACACGTTTCAGGCTATGATGGACGGCTCCCTCAATCCGACGGCTGCGTTCATGACAGGCAAGCTGTCGGTTGACGGCGACATGGGCATTGCCATGAAGCTTGGGGCGATGCTGGCCTAACCCTGACATGCAGTCTGCACCCCTTTATGCTACCCTCGCCGAGGCCCCGCCCGGCGGGATTGCCCGCTGGATTGAAACAGCGGACGGGGTGCGACTGCGGATCGCGCATTGGGATCATGGCGCCAAGGGCACAGTTCTAATTCTGCCCGGGCGCACTGAGTTTATCGAGAAATATGGCCGCGCTGTCGGGCAGTTTCGTGACCGCGATTATGCCAGCGTTGTGATCGACTGGCGCGGTCAGGGCCTGTCGGACCGGCTGGCCCCCAACCGCAAGCTTGGCCATGTTGGCCAGTTCACCGACTACCAGCGCGATATGACCGCGATGCTGGGCGCGCTGGCTGGCACCGACCTGCCCAAACCTTATTACCTGTGCGCCCATTCGATGGGCGGCACAATTGGCCTGCGGGCGATGCACAGCACCCTGCCGGTCACCCGCGCGGTTTTCAGTGCCCCGATGTGGGGGCTGACGATTGAACCGCTGTGGCGCCCGTTGGTTCATGCCCTGGCGGGCGGGTCATCGACCTTTGGGCTGGGTGAAGAGTTTGCACCCGGCACCGGGCCTGAAAACTATCTTGCGACAGCCGGGTTTGAAGATAACCGCCTGACCTCCTCGTCCGAAACGTGGGAGTATCTGACCCGCATCGTCAAAGCCCGACCTGGTCTAGAGATCGGCGGGCCAAGCATCAACTGGCTGTATCAGGCGCTGGATGAAACCAAGGCTTTGCAAGCCCTCGACCCCCCAGCGCATGAAATGCTGTGCCTGATCGGCAGCGATGAAAAAGTCGTGCATAAAAGCGACGTGATTTCCTATGTCGAGCGCTGGAAAAACGGCCATGTCGGCATTGTCAGCGGCGCGCGCCACGAAATCCTGATGGAAACCCCCGAGATTCAGAAACGCGCTTTTGACATGATGGATGCGTTCTTTTCGGGCTGAATAATTGGCCCTGGGCCAAGGGTTTGGCTCTATGGAGTGGTCGATGGGGCGATTAATTCCCCAACCCACGGGTCGTCTATCTGACTGGTCGATTGGTCGACTAACCGACTGTTCGACTGTTCGACTAACCGACTGTTCGACTGTTCGACTAACCGACTGTTCGACTGTTCGACTGTTCGACTGTTCGACTGGTCGACTGGTCGACTAGTTTTCTAGTCGAACCGAAATGATCGGCCGGGTGGGGTGTCATTGGCTGCGCCGATTCACCTTGATCAACCATCGCAACAGCTTGATTTCTTTACGAAATAACGTGCTACATCCAAATTGAAACGGAAAAATAAAAATACCTCAGGCCTGTGAAAGGCCTAATCCGGCACCTTGCGCAAAACCTCTAGCGCCTGGGAATGCAGATCAGCGCATCCCGCCGCCAGCACCCGACCACCGTCATGCGCCGAGCCGCCTTGCCAGTCTGTGACGATACCGCCTGCCGCCTCGATCACCGCAATCGGTGCCTGGATGTCATAGGTCGACAGGCCCGCCTCGACCACCAGATCAACCTGCCCCGCCGCCAGCAGCGCATAGGCATAGCAATCCATGCCATAACGGGTCAGCTTGCAGTGCTGGGCCAGATCGTGAAAGCCAGCCGCCTCGGCCTTGCTGCCGACCTCGGGGTAAGTGGTGAAAATGATGGCATCTGACAGGTCTGAAATCTGACGCACCGCCAGGTCGCGTTTGCCAAGGGGTCCGGTCACGGACGCCACGCCAAATCCGCCGGAAAACCGTTCGCCGATGTAAGGCTGGTCGATCACCCCAAACAAAGGCGTGCCGCCGTTATGGACCGCGATCAAAACCCCCCAGGTCGGGGTGCCGCAGATAAATCCGCGGGTGCCATCAATCGGGTCAAGCACCCAGGTCAGCCCGCTGCTGCCTTGGGTAAACCCGAACTCTTCCCCCAAAATGCTGTCATCCGGGCGTAGGCGAGCCAGCACATCGCGCATCGCCAGTTCTGCCTGCCGGTCGCCTTCGGTCACCGGGTCAAAACCACTGTCAAGCTTGCTGTCAGTCACCAGCGACAGCGTGCGAAAATGCTGCAAGGTCGGCGCGCGCGCCGCATCCGCCAACGCATGCGCGCAATCAATCAGGTCTGCTATTTGGGATGGGTCGGTTTGCATGATATCCCCGCCGGTTTGGGTAAGTGGCCATTCCAACGGAGATTTCACAACATGGCAAAGGCGTCAACCGGATAGACCAGTAAACGCTTTGCAATCAGGCGGCCTCGCTTAGAACGCGGGCCAGGTCGAACAACCGGCGGCGCTGGTTTTCCGGAATAGCGTAGTAGGAGCGTACAAGTTCCAGCGCTTCCTTGTCGGCCAGCAGATCGCCAAGCGTGTTTTCCGCCTGCTTGGCGGCGACGCCTTCGTCTTCCAGACCTTCAAAAAAGAAATTGATCGGCACATCCATCGCATGCGCGATATCCCAAAGCCGCGAGGCGCTGACGCGGTTCATGCCGGTTTCATATTTCTGAATTTGCTGGAACTTAATGCCAACAGCCTCACCCAATTGCTGCTGGGTCATTCCGACCATCCAGCGACGGTGGCGAATACGCTTACCGACATGTACATCTACGGGGTGTTTCATTTGATACTCCTTCGTTCCCTCACTGGTATATTAAGCAATTATCGTGCCAACTTAATGCAGAGTCTCGAGGATTCCGACAAAATCGCCCAAGAACGATCTTATCTCACTAAAACTAAACGATTTTATATTTGTTCACAGATTTGTGAGCGCACAAGATATGGAATATTAACCTTGTTCTATACTCAATCTAAGGATGTTTCGCATAATGCAATGCAAAATGCGAAACATCTTCCGGGTTATTCTCCCGTTTTGCGACTCTCACGCTTGCGCTCATGCGGGTCAAGGAAGCGTTTGCGTAGACGGATCGACTTTGGCGTCACTTCAACCAGCTCGTCATTGTCGATATAGGCAATCGCCTCTTCTAGTGAAAACCGGATATGCGGCGTCAGGCGCACGGCCTCGTCGGTGCCGCTGGCCCGCACGTTGGTCAGCTTTTTGCCTTTCAACGGGTTGACCTCAAGATCGTTGCCGCGTGAATGTTCGCCGATGATCATACCCTGGTAAACCTGCACCTGCGGGCCGATGAACATCCGCCCCCGGTCTTCAAGGTTGAACAGCGCGTAAGGCACCGAAACGCCGGCTTCCATCGAAATCAGAACCCCGGCGCGGCGACCTTGGATCGGGCCTTTGAACGGTGCCCATTCGTGAAACACCCGGTTCAGAACCCCGGTGCCACGGGTGTCGGTCAGAAACTCACCGTGATAGCCGATCAGCCCGCGCGACGGCACATAGGCGATGATGCGGGTTTTGCCGACACCTGCCGGGCGCATCTCGGCCAACTCACCCTTGCGACTGGCCAGCTTTTCGATCACTGCGCCGGAATATTCGTCGTCAACGTCGATGGTAACTTCTTCGATCGGTTCCAGCTGCTGGCCGTCTTCGTATTGAAACAACACTTGCGGGCGGGAAATCGACAACTCGAACCCTTCGCGGCGCATGTTTTCGATCAACACGCCCATCTGCAATTCGCCGCGACCGGCGACTTCAAATGCTTCGCCGCCCGGGGTGTCGGTGACGCGGATGGCGACGTTGCTTTCAGCCTCTTTCATCAAGCGTGCACGGATGACGCGGCTTTGCACCTTGTCGCCGTCGCGGCCAGCCAGCGGGCTGTCATTGATGCCAAAGGTGACGGTGATGGTGGGCGGATCAATCGGCTGGGCCGGGATCGCCTCGGTCACGGACGCAGCACATAATGTGTCGGCCACGGTCGCCTTGGACATGCCGGCAACCGATACGATATCGCCGGCTTCGGCCAGATCAATCGGCTGCTGAGTGAGGCCGCGAAACGCCAGGATTTTGGTGACGCGGAAGTTTTCAATCAGGCTGCCGTCGCGCGACATGGATTTGATGGTTTCACCGGCTTTCAGGGTGCCACTTTCAACCCGGCCCGTCAGAATGCGGCCCAGATAGGCGTCGCCGCCAAGTGTGGTTGCCAGCATGCGAAACGGCTCATCACGATGGGCGGCCTGGGCAGGCGGGTGCACATGCTTAACGATCAGATCAAACAATGCCCCCAGATCTTTACGCGGGCCATCAAGCTCGGCATCGGCCCAACCGGCGCGGCCCGACGCATACATATGTGGGAAATCCAGCTGTTCATCACTGGCATCAAGATTGGCGAAAAGATCAAAACATTCGTCAAGCGCGCGGTCAGGTTCGCCATCGGGCTTGTCGACCTTGTTGACGACGACAATCGGGCGCAACCCCTGCGCCAACGCTTTGGCCGTCACAAACTTGGTCTGCGGCATCGGCCCTTCGGCGGCATCCACCAGCAACACAACACCGTCAACCATCGACAAGATACGCTCAACCTCGCCACCGAAATCGGCGTGGCCGGGGGTGTCGACGATGTTGATGCGGGTGTTGTTCCACACAACCGAGGTCGCCTTGGCAAGGATGGTGATCCCGCGCTCGCGCTCAAGGTCGTTGCTGTCCATCGCGCGTTCGACGGTCGCCTCGTTTTCCCGGTAGATGCCGGATTGTTTCAGCATTTCATCGACCAGCGTTGTTTTGCCGTGATCGACATGCGCAATAATCGCGATGTTGCGAAGCTCCATCCGCCTAGTCCTTCAATATCCAAGGGGGTTTGGCGCGGCCATACAGCAGCCCGCCCGACTTGGCCAGTCCCAATTACATTGCCGGCTGATTTGCGCTTGCACCTTGCCATCAAGGCACAGCAAATACCGGCAAGGGTTTAGGGGGACAGAATGCCAAGGGCAGTTTACATCTTGATGGCGGCGATCGGGCTGATCGGATCAAACGGTCTGATCCTGTCGCCGGTGCTGGCCGACGTCGCCGCTGACCTCGGGACCGGCATTGCCAATGTCGGCTGGGCCTTGTCGTCCTTTGGTCTTGGCACGGCGCTGGCGGCGCTGTGGCTGGGGCGGTCACTGGATGATTTTGGTATCGCGCGGGCTTTGCGGCTGGCGCTGCTGATCAGCGGCATTGCCCAGATCACCGCCAGTTTCAGCCAAACCTGGCAAAGCCTGGTGCTGGCTGAGTTTGCGGTCGGCCTGGCCTCGGGCGTGGCGTTGCCCGCGATCTATGCCCTGGCGGCTGAGATCGCCCCCAAAGGGGCTGAGGCGAAAACCCTGGGCGCCGTGATCTTTGGCTGGTCAATCGCTCTGATTGCGGCGATCCCCCTTGGCGCGGCGGTCGCTGATCTGATCGGCTGGCGGCTGATGCTGATGGTGCTGGGCGCGCTGTCGATTGCGATTTTCCCGCTGCTGCGGCGGATCAAGGGCCGCCACAAAGTTGCTGGCGATGCCGAGCCGATGGGCCGGTTCGCGCCCTTAGGATTGCCGGGCGGCAGCCGCGCCTATCTGATCTGTTTTCTGTTCATGGCCAGCTTTTACGGCTGTTACGCCTATTCTGGCGCGTATGTCACCACAGGATTTGGCGTCAGCACAACCAGCGCCGGGCTGATCGCGCTGTTTTACGGCATCGGCTTTGGCGTCACATCCCTGATGGCCGGGGTGATCGACCGGATCGGCCGCGACCGGGTCCGGATCATCGGCTTTCCGCTGGCGGCAGTGACCTTGCTGGCGTTGGGCCTGGTGCCTGTTTATGCCGGGTTTCTAGCCCTGATGCTGATCTGGGGGGCCTGCAACAACCTTTTAGTTAACACCATCATCAGCGGCCTGACCGGGCTTGCGCCGAAATCCAAGGGGGCGACGCTGGGGCTTTATTCCGGGGTCACCTATCTTGCCGCCTCGGCCGGGACATTCAGCATGGGCTGGTTGTTTGACCATATCGGATTTGTCGCCATTGGTAGTGCGGCGGCTGCGCTTCATCTTGGCATCCTGGCTTTGGTATGGCTTGAACACCGGCAAAACCGGCGCGCGCCTGCGTAAGGCGATTGCTTGAACCCGGCGGCACAACCTGTCAAATGCCCAACTTAATACTGAGTGAAACCGAAACACCAAAGACGGAGTCCGCCCAATGCGCGCCATGCAAGTCACCGAATATGGCCAGCCGCTTTCGCTGCGCGAAATCGACAAACCAACCCCCGCCAAGGGCGAGGTGTTGTTGGAAATCCACGCGGTTGGGATGAATTTTGGCGACACTTTGCTAATCAAAGGCACCTATCAGGAAAAGCCGCCCCTGCCTTTCACGCTGGGGATGGAAATCTGCGGCACTGTGATCGGGCTTGGCGACGGTGTTGACAGCTTGCGCGAAGGCCAGCGGGTTGCGGTTTACGGAGGCTCAGGTGGGCTGGCGGAGTATGGCTGCTTTGCCGCCGAGATTTGCGTACCGATCCCTGATCAGATGACGGAAACCGACGCTGCCGCCTTTCTGATCGCCTATGGCACCAGCCATGTTGCGCTGGACTACAAGGCGCATTTGCAGCCGGGGGAGCGGCTGTTGGTGCTCGGGGCTTCAGGTGGGGTCGGGCTGACTGCGGTTGAGCTTGGCAAACTGATGGGGGCCGAAGTGATCGCCTGCGCACGCGGGGCCGACAAGCTGGCGGTGGCGCAAAAGGCCGGGGCCGATCATCTGATTGACAGCGACAGCGATGATATCCGCGCCCGCGTCAAGGAGCTGGGCGGGGCGGATGTGGTTTATGACCCGATCGGTGGCGATCAGTTCAAGGCGGCCCTGCGCGCCTGCAATCCCGAGGCGCGGCTGATCCCGCTGGGCTTTGCCAGTGGCGAGGTGCCGCAAATCCCCGCCAATATCATTCTGGTCAAGAACCTGACTGTGATCGGCCTTTACTGGGGCGGCTATGCGCGGGTGAACCCCAAGGTTCTGACCGACAGTTTCCGCCAGTTGTTTGACTGGTACGGCCAGGGTCGACTGACCCCGCATGTCAGCCATGTGCTGCCGCTTGAGCGCGCCAATGAGGCGCTGGATCTGCTGCGATCGCGCAAATCGACCGGCAAGGTCGTGGTGACAATCTGAATGCGCGCGCTGCGGCTGATCCGGCTGGCAGGGCGGCAATTGCAGCGGCGGCGTGCGGCATCACCGCCAAGCCGGCGGATCATCTTGCATATCGGCGCGCATAAAACCGGCACCACCTATATCCAGCATATGCTGGAGGCCAACCGTGCCGCCCTGCCGCTGGCCTTTGAAACCGTACCGCGGCGGCAGAAAAACCTGCGCGAGATCACCCGCCTGACCTCCAGCGCCCAGACCAAAGCGGCAGCGCAAGAAGCCGCCCCGCACCTAAGGGCCGAGGCGGCGGCACTGGCGCGGCGGTTTGATCGGGTGGAAAACCTGATGATCAGCCACGAAGGCCTGCCCGGCCCCCTGCCCGGTCGCAGCCAGTTCAAGGGCCTCTATCCCCATGCCGGGCTGCTGTTGCCGCCGATCATCGACGGGCTGCGTTCGGGCGGCGCTGAGGTCCGCGTCGTCTTTTACAAACGCCGGTTCAAGGACTGGCAGGCCTCGCTAAACCGCTACCGGTTTCAGGATGACCCTTCCCGCGCTTACAGCCCGAAACGCTTTGCCGAACGCACCGGCCTACCCGACAGCTGGAAGGATTTTCTTGACCGCCTGAAACTGGCATTGGGAGATGTGCCGCTGCTGGTTGTCTCTTACGAGCAAGACCGCGAAACCGGGTTGCTGGGCACGGCTTTGTTGCAGGAGTTCGGCCTCAGCCCTGCGCAGATAGCCGGGCTAAAACGCCTGCCGCCGCAAAACGTTTCCCGCCCTGAAACCCAGCACGATTATCAGTTTGACCGATAAGCCTGACGCACCAGATCGGCCAGCGCGGTTGCCAGCGGCGATTGGCTTTGCTCGGCGACATATAGGTTGATATTGATCTGCGCGAGGTCCGGCAGATGGCCGCCGTGATCGACCTTTTCGACATAGCCCTGCAACGAACCATCTACCGCCGCATGCACCGCCAGATCGGCGGAGACACTGGCCTCGACCGTGCGGGTGCTGTCGGATTCCACCGCCATTTCCCAAGGGATTCCCGCGCCATCAAGGGCCGCCTGCACGCCTGTGCGAAACAGGCAGGCATATTCAAATGCCAGCCGTAACGGTCGCGACCGCCAGGCCTGCCCGCCGGGCGCTCCTACCCAGACCAACGGCAGGGTGATCAGGGTTTCCGCCCCCTCGCCGCTGCTTTCTTCGGTCGTCAGGATCAAATCACATTCACCCCGCGCGAACTGACGTTTCAGACGGTTGGTATAGGACGATATCAGCTGTACTTTAACGCGCGGATACTCCGCCGCGAACCGCTGCAACACGCCGGGGATATAGGGGTAAACGATGTCCGATGGCACGCCCAAGGTTAACTGGCCCTCAAAGGACTGGTCGGTCAGGCGGGCGTAAACCTCGTCATTCAGGGCCAGCAGGCGGCGGCCATAGCCCAGCAGTTGCTCGCCCTGTGCGGTCAGGCCGATCTGGCGCGCGGAACGGTCCAACAGGGATTGGCCGAGGTTTTCTTCAAGCCGCTTTAATTGCATCGAGACAGCGGATTGCGTCAGGTTCAGAAACCCGGCAGCGCGCGTAACACCACCCGCCTCGGCCACCGCCACGAAAGAGCGCAGCGCCGTCATGTCGATGTTTCGCGGCATATCAAATATCCTTATGTATTACCAAACAACCATTCATTTTCAATATGGATCATGATTTGGCATAAAGATCAAGCAAATTGATGAATCAGACGAATCACATCAGCAAATCGAAAGGACAAGCCGATGACCATGATGACCGCACAAACCCTGTCCCGCACGCATTTCAACCCAATGGGCCTGCGCCGGGCGATTGTCGATGCCTGGGTACTGCGCGCCCAGCGTCGCAGCTTGCTGCGCCTGGATAACGAGCGTCTGGCCGACCTTGGCCTCAGCCGCAAAGAGGCCCTCGCCGAAGCCAAGCGGCCGGTCTGGGATGTGCCTTGCCACTGGCGGCGCTGAAACAAGCGCAGGTTTCCGGTGAAATCTTAAAGATATCACAACCTCTTTGCTTGAAAACGTGAGAAAAACACCCAATATAGCGCCATGAAAGCGGTGCCACGCGCACCGTCTTGATCGCTAACAACGTGTTTCGCAGTTAAGGAGGGCCCAGATGGCCGAATTCGAGACAATCCGGCGCACAAGAGCAGGTGTCCGCACCGCAGAGATCGACGCAGGTCTCCGCGCGCATATGAACAAGGTCTACGGGACCATGTCCGTCGGCCTTTTGGTAACCGCTGGTGTCGCTTGGGCGATCGGCTCGAACGACGCATTGCAGTCGATCTTCCGGGATCCGGCGACCCTGCAACCCAATATCCTGGGCTGGATCGCGATGTTCCTGCCGCTGGTGATGGTTTTCGCCTTTGGCGCGATGATCAACCGGTTGTCGGCAGCTGGCGCTCAACTGTTCTTCTATGTCTTCGCAGCCGCGATGGGCCTGTCGATCAGCTGGATCTTTGCCGCCTATACCGGCATTTCCATCGCCCAGACATTTCTGGTGACATCAATCTCCTTCGCGGGCCTCAGCCTGTGGGGATACACCACGAAAAAGGATATCTCCGGCTGGGGATCGTTCCTGATCATGGGCGTGATCGGCCTGATCGTGGCGTCGATCGTGAACATCTTCCTGGGTTCGCCCGCGATCATGTTCGCAATCTCGGTCATCGGCGTGCTGATCTTTGCTGGCCTGACGGCTTATGACACGCAAAAGATCAAGACGGCTTATATCCAGCACGCAAATGCGATGGATGAAGAATGGCTGGCCAAGTCGGCCATTATGGGGGCGCTGAACCTCTACCTCGACTTCATCAACCTGTTCATGTTCCTGCTGCATTTCCTGGGCAACCGCGAATAGGCAGGCCCTGACGAACACCACAAAGGCCGGTCCCAGTGACCGGCCTTTTGCGTTGCAGGGCATGTGTTTGGCCTTGCCAGCCGCTAACCCGCCGACCCAACGTCAGGGCACCGGACGCAAACCAAAGGATTTACCTGCGCCACCTTCGATGCCATGATCAAATCTGGCCGGATAAGCAATCCGCCCAAGTCAGCGGAGATGCGTCATGGATTTCACGATTTACCTGCCGATCACAACCACTGCCGCCGTTTTGAACGGCGCGCTGCTGGTCTTGATGACAACCACCATCGGCATTATCCGCAACCGCAAGAACCTGTCTTATGGCGATGGCGGCGACAACCGCTTTGCCAAACGGGTGCGCGCCCATGCCAATGCGGTCGAACAAATCCCAATCGCTTTGATCCTGCTGCTTCTGGCGGAAATGCAGGGCGCCTCTGCCGTGTTGTTATGGACCATTGCCGCCGCGCTGACCGTTGGGCGGTTGTGTCATGCAGTGCAGTTCTGGTTTCAAGGTGTGCCGTTCCTGCTGCGCCCCATCGGCGTCGTGCTGACCCTGCTGTCACAGATCACCGCCCTTGGCTGGCTTCTGGTCACAGTCGTGGTCTGAGGCAACCCGCAAAGCACTGCCTCACACACCCTGAAACGCAAAAAGCGGCCCCCAAAAGGACCGCTTTCATATTGCCGGAAAGGTCAGGATCTTACTTGATCTTGCCTTCTTTATATTCAACATGCTTGCGCACCACCGGGTCGTATTTCTTAACAACCATCTTTTCGGTCATGGTACGGGCGTTTTTCTTGGTCACATAGAAGTGGCCGGTATCCGCGGTCGAGTTCAGGCGGATTTTAATCGTGGTCGGCTTCGCCATTGTAAGTCTCCTGTCGCGGGGTGCCGCGGGCGGCCATCGCCGCGCTGTCTATCTGAAACCCGCCTTTTAACCGCTTCCCAACCCGAGTCAACCGCAAACCACGCCCGCCCTAACTAAAGCGTTTTGCGTATTATCTGATGCAGCTCTATCTCAGGTCACCCGAATTTGGGGTGATCTGAGATTCACATCAAACGCAAAAAGCTCTAATCAGGCCAACCGGCGGCCCGCCTGGCGCCGATATCGCCAGAACCAGACCAAGCCCCAGCTTCAGGCGCAGCAAAAGCACCGCCGCAAGCGCCGTCAGGCCCAGCGCAAACGGGTTCAGTGACGCCATGTCCGACCAGATAAAATCAAGCCATCCGACCTGCATGCGTGCGATATATGGCGCATCTGCAAAAATCCACTGAAAACAGGGCGCGAGGGTCATCCACAAAGTCACGGCAGCAGCGGCCATCCCCAGCGCCATACCACCGGCCCCGAACCCGGCAAGGCAGTCAACAAACTCCGTCACCAGAATCAACGGCCCCGGCGTGGTTTCGGCCAGACCCAGCCCGTCGATCATCTCGCCCGCCGTCAGCCAGCCTTTCTCACTGACCGCCTGCTGCGCCATACAAGCCAGCACGGCATAGGCGCCGCCAAAGGTCACCACCGCCAGTTTAGTAAAAAACAAGCCGATGCCGATCAGAACACTGCCGGGTGCCAGCAGCGCGATCACGCCCAGCGGCAGCCACCAGATCGCCAGCTAGGTCAGAACCGTCTGAAAGGTATCGCGGGCCTTGATCAGCGCGGCGGCGCCGGTCTTGCCTGTGGCGCGAGGTCCAAACGATCAGTATCAGCCGCGCGCACCACTAAGGCCAGCCGCGACAGCGCCTCGGTCTTAAGTCCGAACATATCCAGCATGGTGTCAATACTGCACTTGTCCCCCAGATGCGAAACCTGCCCGCCTTCCAGGCTTTCCACATCTGCCCCGGCGGCGCGCAGCAATGACGCGACCCCCTGGGACAGCTTCAGGCCTTTCTGGCAGGCCACGACCACACGCTGCCCGACATAAAGCCCGACGCCATGTCCATCGCCGACTGATAGGCCACAGGAACGGCGGTTGGCAGCCGCCTGGGATCAACGGCGCTGTCGTCGTAGTCCCGGACATCAAGAATGACAGGGCAATCCGGCGTGCTGATCAGGCGCATCAGATTGATGGCAGAAATTTCGTTGTAAGATGGCATTTTGCATCCTCCGAGTTAAGGGTCCGGCTGGATGCGAATTTGGGCCTAGGCCTCACGGGATATTCGCGCACCCCTTGCGGCCTTCATCCGCAGACCTGTCTGGCATGTCAACTTTTTTGGCGCGCGGATGGCCTGTAAGCCGGATTCTGTCCAGGCCGGGCCAAGACCCGACCCTGGATGATCATTCATCTGGCCTTGCTGTTACCAACAAGATCTAGCTGCCGACCCGGGCCTCTGGGCTGAAGAACCCTGGGCTTGCGCCCCCGAGACCCCTATTTGGCATTGCTCCGGGCGGGGCTTGCCATGCGGGGCCTGTTGCCAGACCCCCGGTGGGCTCTTACCCCACCTTTTCACCTTTGCCCCGGAACGTGTCCGGGGTAGTTCGTTCACTGTGGCGCTTTCCCTCGGGTTTCCCCGGCCGGGCATTACCCGGCACCCTTCCTTCATGGAGTCCGGACTTTCCTCGGGCAGCCCTAGGGCCGCCCACGATCATCCAGCCATCCGCACAAGGCCCGAGTTAGGCATCACCAGCGCCGGGGTCAAGCCCGACCTTGCTGGCAAATCGCGTCGCCAGATCACTAATCGCGGCCATATCCTGCGGATCGAGCGGGCCGGATTTGCCGGGAAAAAACCGCAGGCGGAACGCGGCCAGCAGGATATCAAAAGCCGCTGTCTCAGCGATCTCCTGGGCGGCAATATCCTTGGCAGAAGGATAGCCGAATTTCCGCGCAAGCCGCAAAAACCCGGCCTGATCTGGCAGCGGCATCTGATCAACCCGCTGCGGCCAGACGGCAAGACCCTGACGCGCCAGGCGCTGCCAGTCAAACTTGGCCCCTGGATCGAACTTCCGCACCGGTGCCATATCAGAATGCGCGATCACGTTTTCGGGCGGAATGTCATGCCGATCAGCAATCCCGCACAGCAGCGTTTCAAGCGCGGCCATTTGTGCTGCGGGAAACGGCGGTTCGTTCGCCAACGGCCCGGGATTGGCCAGTTCAACGCCGATCGAATGGGAATTGACGTCGTCCGTGCTGCCCCAGACCCCGGCCCCGGCATGCCAGGCGCGCTGGTCTTCCTCAACCAGCTGGATCAACTGGCCGGTTTCTGAAATCACGTAATGGGCCGAAACTTCAAAGCTGGGATCGCACAGCCGGGCCACGGCATCGTCGCAACTTAGCATCGCGGTGTGATGCAAAACCACCATGTCCGGCCCGCGCCCATGTCGGCGTGGCCCGAAATTTGGCGACACCGGATTGCGCGGGGACTGGGTCAAAGGACGGGCTTATTGCAGCAGGCTGCGATAGGTGTCAGGCGACCAGGCACAAGCAAACCCGTCGCCGTCAGGATCAAGGTTCTTGGGATCGCGGCTTGGGCCACCGGCTTTCAGAAAAGCCTCCTGCGCATCATCAGGCAGGCGAAACTTGCGGCAGTTTTGTTTGGCAAGGGCTGCGCCAAGCGGGTTCAGCCGGGTATATTGCTTTTCGCCAACGCCATGCTTTGTCTCAAGCGCGAATTTCGCGACATTGACGGAATTACCGCTGCGCGACGGCAAAGCGGTTGGGGCGATGACCTTGAAATTCTCACGCTGGGCTTTCAGGATTTCCTTGTCGTCTTCGATCGAAACGCGTTCAGACACGGCGCCAAAATCCTGGGTGTCGGAAATCGACGGATTGTTGTTGGTGACAACGATCACCCGCTCTTCGTCATCAGGGTCTTCGACCCCGGCGGTGTCTTCGGTCACTTCAACCGTAGGCTCGATCACCTCGGTGCTGATCGGCATCCTTTTTTCGACCGCACCGTCGTCAGGCGCGTTCGGAATGCAGGCGGTCAAAGCCAGCAGGGCAAACAGGGAAATCAGCAGGCGCATTGGAATACCTCAACGGATGTGTTCGTTTTTTCAGCCTCTTACCACCATTTCGCCGGTTTTGAAACAAACCCGGCGGCGCGTTCCAGCGCATAGGCGGAATTTAGCATATCGGCTTCTTCCCAGGGGCGGCCGATCAGTTGCAGGCCAAGTGGCAAGCCGTCCTTGCTAAGACCGGCAGGAACCGCGACACCCGGCAGACCCGCGAGGTTGACTGTGACGGTGAAAACGTCGTTCAGATACATCTTGATTGGGTCCATATCGACCATCTCGCCCAGACCAAAGGCGGCTGAAGGCGTGGCCGGGGTCAGGATGGAGTCGACGCCTGCCGCAAACACCGTCTCAAAGTCCTGCTTGATCAGGGTGCGCACCCGCTGGGCGCGGCGGTAATAGGCATCATAAAATCCGGCGGACAGCACATACGCGCCGATCATCACCCGGCGCTGCACTTCGTGACCAAAGCCCTGGGCGCGGGTGCGTTCATACATCTGGGTGATGCCGTCGCCCTTTTCCAGCTTGGCCCGGTGGCCATAGCGCACACCATCATACCGCGCGAGGTTGGAAGACGCCTCGGCCGGGGCAATCACGTAATAAGCGGGCAGCGCGTATTTGGTATGCGGCAGGCTGACATCGACGATTTCAGCCCCGGCATCGCGCAGCATTTCAGCCCCATCGCGCCACAGGGTTTCTATTTCGTCCGGCATGCCTTCCAGTCGATATTCTTTCGGAATACCGATCATTTTGCCCCGGACATCCCCGGTCAGGGCAGCTTCGAAATTCGGCACCGGCACGCTGGACGAGGTGCTGTCTTTTTCGTCATGGCTGCACATCGCTTCCAGCATGATCGCGCTGTCGCGCACCGTCTTGGTCATCGGCCCGGCCTGATCCAGTGACGAGGCAAAGGCGATCACCCCCCAACGTGAACAGCGGCCATAGGTCGGTTTGACGCCGACAATGCCGGTAAACGCCGCCGGCTGGCGGATCGAACCACCCGTATCCGTGCCGGTCGCCGCCAGGCACAAATCACCTGAAACCGCCGCCGCGGAGCCACCCGAACTGCCGCCGGGCGTCAGATCCATGTTTGATCCCTGCTGACGCCACGGACTAACCACCGGCCCATAGGCCGAGGTTTCGTTGGACGATCCCATCGCGAATTCGTCCATGTTCAGCTTGCCCAGCATCACCGCGCCCTGGTCCCACAGGCCCTGGGTAATCGTGCTTTCATATTCCGGCCTAAAGCCTTTCAGAATATTCGACGCCGCCTGCGAGGCGACCCCTTTGGTGCAGAACAGGTCTTTGATGCCAAGCGGAATGCCGCACATGTCCGGCGCGTCGCCTGTCTTGATGCGAACATCGGCAGCCTTGGCCCGGTCATGCGCGATGTCAAAGGTTTTGGTCGCATAAGCGTTCAGCGCATCAGCCGCATCAATCGCTTTGATGCAATCTTCGGTGATTTCGGCAGAGGTCACGTCGCCCTTGCGCAGGCTGTCGCGGGCATCGGCGATTGTCAGTTTGGAAAGCTCGGTCATATGCGGTTACTCCACCACTTTCGGCACGGCGAAGAACCCTTCGCGGGCATCGGGTGCATTGGACAGGATTTTTTCCGCATAACCGCCATCGGTCACGATATCCTGGCGCTTTTTCAGATCCATCGGCGTGACCGAGGTCATCGGCTCTACCCCGTCGACATCGACCTCGTTCAGTTGCTCCATAAAGCCCAGAATGTCGCTCAACTCACCGGCCAGCGCTTCCAGGTCTTGTTCCGCAACTTCAATCCGCGCCAGATGGGCCACGCGGCGGGCCGTATCCTTGTCAATCGACATCGGTTTTTCCTTATCCTTGATTGCGCCCCGTTTAGCGCCCGCCGACCTTGGGTGCAAGCATCAGGCGCGGGGCAATGCGCGCGATCGCGACCGATCCCCGGGCACAATCCCGTGATTGTTTCACAGCCGCGCTGGGGTAAGCTGAGCCACAGCAACAGATGGCGGAGAATCACATGAAAATCACCTGGCTTGGGCATTCGAGCTTTCGGATTGAAATCGGCGATCAAGTGCTGCTGGTCGACCCGTGGTTGACCGGCAATCCGATGTTTCCCGAGAACCGCCAGGCCGAGGCGATCACTGGCGCGACCCATATCCTTGTCAGCCATGGGCATGGCGACCACGCCGGAAATGCGGTTGGCCTTGCCAAGGAATTGGGTATCCCCTGCGTCGGAATGTACGATTTGATGAGTTGGTGGACCGAAACCGAAGGCATCGCGACCGTCGGCTTTAACAAGGGCGGCACAGTGGCGCTGGGGACCGTGAATGTGACCTTGGTTAACGCCGTGCATTCCTCATCCATCGCTGGCAAAGACGGGCCGATCTATGCCGGGCATGAGGCCGGGTTCATGATCGAACATGGCGGGCGGACAATTTATTTCAGCGGCGACACCGATGTGACGATGGATATGGCGCTGTTTCAGGAATTGC
>CAYXXQ010000009.1:0-4689 GCA_964469075.1 uncultured Rhodobacter sp. | reverse complement strand
TATTTCAGCGGCGACACCGATGTGACGATGGATATGGCGCTGTTTCAGGAATTGCACAATCCCGAAATCGGCATTCTCTGCGCTGGCGGCCACTTCACGATGGACATGAAACGTGCCGCCTTTGCTGCCAAGAAATTCTTTAATTTCAAGACCGTCATCCCCTGCCATTACCGCACTTTTCCTATCTTGGCGCAATCCGCAGATGACATGGTCAAAGCCCTGCCCGGCGTGAATGTAGAGGAACCTGAGGTGCTGGAACCGCTGGACCTTTAAGACCGCCGGTCTGCAAAAAATCCGGCCAGCAGCGCCGCACTTTCGGTTTCGGACAGGCCAGCATAAACCTCGGGCCGGTGGTGGCATTGGGGTTGGGCAAACACCCTTGCGCCCTGCTCTACCCCGCCGGATTTCGGGTCGGACGCGCCGTAATAAAGCCTGCTGATCCGGGCAAAGGAAATCGCGGCGGCGCACATCGGGCAGGGTTCAAGCGTCACGTATAAGTCAAATCCAGCCAGGCGTTCCTGGCCCAGGGCCTGACAGGTTTCGCGAATCACCAGCATTTCGGCATGCGCCGTCGGATCGCAAAGCTCCCGCGTGCGATTGCCGGCTTTGACCACGACCTTGCCGGCGGCATCGACCAGGACGGCCCCGACAGGCACTTCACCGCGCGCGGCAGCGGCTCGTGCTTCGGCCAGGGCGATGCCCATGTAGCTGTTGAACTGCGGCATTTCCCTTCCCCCTGAGGCCTTTTCCAGTATGCTTTGCGCTGCGAACGCCCGCCCGTTTTTCAAAGCCTCTCCCGGCTAACTGGCAAGCATTGCCTGCAACGCCCCCCTCCTGTAAAGCCGCGCTATGGAACAAAACACCCCAAAAGCCGAGCGCATTGCCAAGGTTCTGGCCCGCGCCGGGATCGCATCGCGCCGCGAGGCCGAGCGGATGATCGAAGCTGGCCGCGTTGATGTCAACGGCACGACGATTGACAGCCCGGCGCTGAATGTCAGCGCGCAGGATCAGATCACCGTCGATGGCAAGCCCGTCGGCGCGCCCGAGCGCGCGCGCCTGTGGCGGTATCACAAACCAACCGGTCTGGTCACGACCGAGCGGGATGAAAAGGGCCGGACCACCGTGTTTCAACGCCTGCCTGATGACCTGCCCCGGGTGGTCAGTGTCGGGCGGCTTGATATCAACTCGGAAGGGTTGTTGCTGCTAACCAATGATGGTGAGTTGAAGCGAAAGCTGGAACTGCCCTCAACCGGCTGGGTGCGCAAATACCGCGTCCGGGTCAATGGCCGCCCCGATGACAGCCAGCTTGACCCGCTGCGTAAAGGCATTGTCGCCGAAGGTGAACGGTTTCAGCCGATGCAGGTGTCGATTGACCGCCAGCAAGGCGCCAATGCCTGGCTGACGATCGGCCTGCGCGAAGGCAAAAACCGTGAAATCCGCCGCGCGATGGACGAGGTCGGCCTCAAGGTCAACCGGCTGATCCGCGTATCCTACGGCCCGTTTCAGTTGAACGAGCTGAAACCGGGCGAGGTTGAAGAAGTCCGTGCCAAGATTTTGGAAGACCAGCTTGGCATCGCCAGACCAGCCGGTTTTGCACAAGCAAAACCAAAGGGGCCAAAACCAATGGGGCCAAACCCGAAAAGCGCCAAACCCGGCAGTCGCCAGGTTCAGCGTCCACGCGCCAGTGATCCGTCAAAATCCATGCGCAAACCGCGCAAAGGCCCACCAAAATCCTCGCCGAAATCTTAACCGATTTTCAGGTCTCCGGCGCTTTTGCGGCCATCGCGCCCGTCGACCAACTCGTACTCAATCGGCTGGTTGTCTTCCAACCCGGTCAGCCCGGCTTCCTGCACGGCGGTGATATGCACAAACACATCACTGCCGCCGTCATCGGGCTGAATGAACCCAAAACCTTTTGCGGAATTGAACCACTTAACGGTGCCTTTAGGCATGTCTAGTCTCCCCCCAGAGATTGACGGGAACGACTTTGCCCCCGCCTTCAACGTCGTCGCGCGCCACACGTGCAGGGGCAGAACGCCTAGCGATAGTGTCAGCAGTCGTAACTTCGTGCGGCAATCTGTACCGCAAATTTTTGTAAAAACCAAACAATCTGATAGCCCTGCCCTACGGCACCGGTTTCCGACCCGCCTGACCGCTGCTATTGCGGGGGCGCATGATCGCTTTTAACCTGCCGCAAATCCCTGACCGGGCGGTGCCGCCTGCGCAACGATGTCCGCAACCATGCCCCCAACCATGAAAGACCGACGATGACCGACCTTTTGACTTTTGAAAACCTGAGCGACCTGATCGTACTGATATTTTTGCAAGCCGTCCTTGGCTTTGACAATCTGCTTTACATCTCGATTGAAAGTCAGCGCGCCCCGCAAGCAAGCCAGAAATCCGTTCGGTATTGGGGTATCATTCTGGCTGTTGCGTTGCGGGTTGTTCTGCTTTTTGTGATGATCCAGTTGATCGGCCTGCTGAAAACGCCGTTCTTCAGCTTTAATTGGCCGGGCGTCATTGAAGGTGCCGTCAACTTCTCGACCGTGGTGTTTTTGCTGGGCGGCATTTTCATCATCTACACCGCCTTTCGCGAGATCAGCCACATGCTGACGGTGGAGCATCTGGACAAACCGATGGGCAACTCAGGGCGAAAATCCGCAGCCCAGGTGGTTGTGATGATCGTGATGATGAACCTGGTTTTCAGCTTTGATTCGATCCTGTCTGCAATTGCCATCACCAAGGTTTTCGCTGTTCTGGCCATCGCCATTTTGCTGTCAGGCGTGGCGATGCTGGCGCTGGCCAATACCGTGACCGAGTTTCTGAAAAAGAACCGCATGTACGAAGTGTTAGGCCTGTTCATCCTGCTGATTGTCGGTGTCGTTCTGCTGGGCGAGGCCGGGCCGGCCGCTGCACATGCGATGCATGACGACAGTTTGCAGATCATTGTATTCAATCATCCGCTGCTGCCAATGTCCAAATCCACCTTCTATTTCTCGGTCGTGGTGCTGGTTTTAGTTGAGGTCGTTCAGACCGGCTATCAGCGCAAGCTGAAGCATGAACGGGCCAAACAGACGCATTGAACCATTTGCGGCCTAGGGGCGTGCCGCATTTTGACCGATTGCAGGTGAACACAATTTTATGCGACACGCCATAATTATGCCGTGGTGGCCATTGACCCTATCTGATGGTATATCCATTTGCACCGAGGTGAAGTTTTGATTGAAAGCCCGTTCATGTCTTTTTCCACATTGCAATGGATCGCCTTTCTGCTGCTGTTCGCACTGGTATTTGCGGTGGCAATCGGGGCGGTGCCCGGAGGGACTTGATGGCGCAGGAATTTGGCGGCAAATTCAGTCCCGGCGGGCAAAAACCGCCTAGCACAACCGGGACCGGCGCGCAAAAACCCATCAGGGTGCGGGCCGGGATACGCGCAAAACTGATGTTTTTCGCTCCGTTGCCGCTGTTGTTCACGGGCTTTGGCCAGATCAATGCGGGCAATCCGTTCGGCATTTTGCGCGATTTCGGGGCCTTCGTGATCCTGATCCTGGCGGCCTGGCTGCTGCGCGAAGGCCTGAAAGCCCAAGCCGCCTTTATTGCCCGCACCCATGCCCGCAAACCGGCCTTTCCGCGCAAAATCCTTGCCGCCGTTCTGGTCGGGATCGGGGTTGCAATGGCAGCTGGCAACGGTATTGGGTCAGGCCTTGCGCTGACGCTGGTTCTGGGCCTGCTTGCTGGCAGCTTGCATCTGCTGGCCTTTGGCCTTGATCCGTTGCGCAGCAAGGGTTTGACCGGCTATGAAAACTTTGAAAACCGCCGCGTTGCGCTGGCGGTGGAAGAGGCCGAGGATCACATCACCACCATGTTGGACGCAATGGCGGGCCTTAAAGACCGCGCCTTGAAAGCCCGGCTTGAAGAGTTCGCTACCTCGGCCCGGGCGATGTTTCGTGCAGTGGAACAGGATCCGCGCGATCTGTCTTCTGCACGCAAATATCTGGGTGTCTATTTGATGGGTGCGCGCGATGCGACGCTGAAATTTGTCGATCTTTATGCTACAACCCACGACGCTGATGCGCGCCACAACTACGAAGCCTTGCTGGCCGATCTGGAAAAAAACTTCGATGCCCAGCGCAAGGAATTGCTGCTGGATGATCACAGCGATCTTGATGTAGAAATCGAAGTATTAAGAAGCCGTCTGCGCCATGAAGGCGTCAGTACTTAAAGACGAAAGAGGATCCCAAATGTCAGAAACCACCCGCAAAGATGCCGAACGCGCCACCAGATTGGTGGATCAGGTGAACGCCGTGGTTCTTGTCGAACCTCTTTCCGAAATCGTCCCCCTGTCCAAGGCTGAGGGCGAGGCTCAGTCCGCCATCCGCGAAAAGATGGCTGAGGTTGATATTACCGATACCCAAACCATCGTGCGCTTTGGTTCGCGCGCGCAAACCCAGATGCAAAAGATCAGCCAGTCAATGCTGGACGGTGTGCGCAACAAGGATGTCGGCCCGGCAGGGGACGCTTTGCGCAACATGGTCACGTCGATCCGCGGTTTTGAGATTTCTGAGTTGAATATCCGCCGCAAACGCAGCTGGTGGGAAATGCTGACTGGCCGCGCCGCGCCTTTCATGAAATTCATGGCCCAGTATGAAACCGTGCAAACCCAGATCGACAAGATCACAGGGGAGTTGC